>CAMDKB010000218.1 GCA_945901195.1 Rhizobium sp. Q54 | reverse complement strand
GGGGGGAAAATGAAAGCCGCCATCTTCCGCGAGTACGGGCCACCTGAGGTTCTCAAATATGAGGATGTGCAGGATCCGCAGCCGTGTCCTGGCGAAATTCGCATCCGCGTTCATGCAGCTACGGTGAATCGTGTGCTTGACGTTGCCTTGCGGCGCGGCGCCCAGATGCAGCGAAATGCAGTGCTTCCCTGTATTCCCGGCGTTGATTGCGCTGGTGTGGTTGAATCCATCGGCCCTGGCGTCATTCAATGGAAAGTGGGCGATCACGTCGCTGCGGCTGGCGGCATGCCGCTCGATATCATCACCGAGGATGGCAAGGGGGCAGACGGCCAGCCCTATGACGGGCCGCGTGGCATGATGGGCATCCGCCGTCCCGGCGGGTTTGCCGAACTTGTGTGCATCCCCTCGCATGAAGTTGTTGCCCTGCCGCGCGATCTCGACTTTCGCGAAGCTTCGGTCATCATGCGTCATTGCCCCACCGCGTGGAACCTTCTGTTCAACGAGGCGCAACTGAAGAAGGACGAATGGATCCTGATCATGGGCGCGAGCGGCAATCTCGGCATGGTGGGCATTCAGATTGCAAAGAATATCATTGGCGCAAAAGTGATCGCGACTGCTGGTTCGCGCGCGCGTGCCGATACGGGTCTTGAGCTCGGCGCCGACCACGCCATCGATTACTCGACGCAGAACCTGAAGGACGAGGTGATGAAAATTACCGGCGGCAAGGGCGTCAATGTTCTTTACGATAATATCGCCAATCCCAAGGTGTTGCCCGAGGCCTTCCACACACTGGGCATGAACGGACGTCTGGTGACGGCGGGTGCACATGGCGGACCTGTCGTGCCGATCGATTTCTTCCATCTCTATGACCGGCGCATCACCATCCGGGGCATGCCAGGCTCGCTGGAAGAAGATCTGCCAAAATGTTTCGCGGCGGCAGCCGAAGGCAAGATCAAGGTGCGCATTGCGCATATTCTGCCGCTGTCAAAAGTACAGGAAGCGCATCGCATGATGGAAGCCGATCCTGGCATGGGCAAGATCGTGCTGGATCCCAGTTTGGGATAGCCGTGCCGCCGCTTGCGTCTTCAGGTCTCCTCCCATACCTTCATCCCAAACCACCTGGGAGGGCCTGATGAAATTCCACCGCTTTGCTGCGCTTGCCATACTTGGAGCCACTCTTTCCCCCGCGCTTGCGCAGACAACTTATCCCACGCGTTCCATTCGGATCATGGTCGGCTTTTCGGCAGGCGGCTCCACTGATGTGCTCGCTCGTATCGTGGCGCAGGAAGCGCGCAAGACGCTGGGACAGGATCTGATTGTCGTCAACAAGCCCGGCGCGGCGGCGACCATAGCCATGGCCGATGTCGCCAATGCGGATCCCGACGGATATACAATCGGGATCACGCCCAGCGGCGTGATGACAATGACGCCGCTGTTTCAGAATGTGCGCAATGATCTTCTGGATGTGACGTCGGCGCTCGTTGTGGCCGGCCGGCAGCGCACCGGGCTGGCCGTCAAATCAGATAGCCCCTTTCGGAGCGTCAAGGATCTGCTCGCGGCTGCGCGCGAAAATCCGGGCAAGATCTCCATAGGTACGCCCGGTGTCGGCACCGGCGTTGCAGTGCTGTTGCAAGCCATCATCATGCAGGAAAAGTCCGATATCAGCCTTGTGCCGATGCAGGGCGACGCGCCCGTCGTGCAGGCCATGATGGGTGGACATGTCACGGCAGGCACCACGTCGGCAGCCGGTTTTGCCGAGCATATCCGTGCGGGCACGATGCGATTGCTCGCGTCCATGGATAACGAACGGCTGGATGTCGCGCCCGGCACGCCAACCCTGATCGAGCAGGGCTATGATCTTTATTCCGGCACGCTCCAATATTTCATGGCGCCGAAGAAAACGCCTGCGGATATCAAGGCCAAACTTATCGAAGCATTGTCCAAGGCGGTTACCGCACCCGCTTTTGTGGAAATCGCCAAGCAGAATGTACTTTACTGGCCAACGAAGATGACGGGCGAGGAGCTTGACGCCTATTTCCAGAAGGATCGTCAGGACTCTATTGCGCTGGTCAAGAAACTGGGTTTGGGCAAGGATAGCGGGAAGTAAAGGCGCTGCGGTGCTGTAGCACAATCTTTCAAAGCCTCTTCAGCGGGGTGACCGATTACTATCGCGCCATTCTGCATCGCTTCCCCCGGCGGGCTTGCGTGTTATTTCAGCATGCCATAGCCTTGAAGCTGCTGACCGTGGGCAACACGGCGCAAGTCCGGGAGGACGCCATGAACAAGCGCATGCTCGCCGCAGCCGCTGTCTGGGCCGGTTGTCTCATCATGACGCCGGCGCTTGCGCAGAACGATTTTCCGAACAGACAGATTCGTATTCTTGTTGGTTTTCCGCCAGGGGGCTCAACTGACGTGATGGCGCGCATGATTGCGCAAGAGGGCCGCAAGTTCTTCGGCTCAGACATGATTGTCATCAACCGGCCGGGAGCAACATCGACCATAGCTATCAGTGAAGTCGCCAACTCGCCGCCAGATGGTTATACGATCGGTATCGTGCCAAGCGGCATCATGACGCTCACGCATCTGTTTCAGAACACGCGGCCTGATCTCATCGACGCCACTCACGCCCTTGCGATTGCAGGGCGTCTGCGCAGCGGCCTTGCGGTCAGGGCTGATAGTCCCATTCGCAACGTCAAGGATATGATCGATGCAGCGCGCGCCAAGCCGGGCGCTATATCCATTGGTTCACCGGGCGCGGGCACGTCGATATCGCTCATCACGCGCACGATCACGCAGGAACAGAATGTGGAAGCGCCCATCGTGCCGATGATCGGCGATCAGCAGGTCGCCATAGCGTTGCTCGGCGGACATGTGAGCGTTGCAACATCTTCTGCCAGTGGCTTTGCCGAACATATTCGCGCAGGAACGATGCGGCTTATCGCGTCTATGGAAAAAGACAGGCTGGATATTTCGCCCGACACAGGCACGCTGATCGAGCAAGGTTACAATCATTCCGTGACGACTTTGCAATATTTCATGGCGCCGCGTGGCACGCCTCCTGCGGTTCGCAAGAAGCTGATCGAGGGCATCAGGGCGGCGACAGCGACCCCTGCCTATGTCGAAATCCTGAAACAGCATCTGGCCGAAGATAATAGCAACCTGGCTGGCGAAGAACTCGATGCGTTCTTGCAGAAAGAGCGTGAGCGAGCCCTGGTCATCGCCACGAAGCTTGGCGTCGTCAAATCTGATCCCGAAAAGAAATGATATGCTGCGCCATCACGCGCCTCCAATTAAAAAGGCTGATTTCATGAAATTGCACAAACTCGCAGCTATCATTCTGGCGACGGCGCCCGCGATCCTGGCGGCTCCTGCTGCGGCACAAGGTGATTTTCCCAATAAGCAACTCCGTATCCTTGTCGGCTTTCCTGCGGGGGGATCGACTGATGTTCTGGCGCGTGTGCTGTCTCAGGAAACTCGCAAGGCCCTGGGGCAGGATATGCTCGTGATCAACAAGGGCGGCGCTGCAGGCTCATTGGCGATCAGCGAATTGATTTCCGCACCTGCAGATGGCTACACAATTGCGATCACACCAAGTTCGGTTCTGACAGTTGCACATCATTTTCAAAGCGTTCGACCGGACATGCTGGAAAGCACGGATGGATTGTTGATGGCGGCCCGCCAGCGCGCTGGTGTGATGATCAGTTCAAAAAGCCCTCTTCGCTCGTTCAAGGATTTCGTCAACGAGGCGAAGGCCAATCCCGGCAAGCTCTCGATCGGGATGATCGGCGCGGGGACAACCGGCGCGATCCTCCTCAAGGCCGTGCTGATGCAGGATAATCTTGATGTGAATCTTGTGCCGCTGAATGGTGATGCGCCGGTCACCAATGCAGTGCTGGCCCAGCATGTGACAGCAGGCATGGGATCGGCTGCCGCGTTCAGCGAACATATTCGCGCCGGCACGATGCGCCTGCTGGCATCAGGTGAAGCCACGCGTATCGATGTTGCTCCCGATGTCCCCAGTTTCATGGAAATGGGTTATCCCTACAAGGGGAATGCCATTCAATATCTGTTGGCGCCCAAGGGATTGCCTCCAGCCGTGCGACAAAAGCTGATCACGGTTTTTGCGGATGCGATGAAGTCCCCCGCCTATATTGAAATCGCCAAGAAGAACGAGTTGTATGATCCGACGGTCCTCACGGGCGCGGATCTCGACACATACTTAATACAGGACCGCGCCGAAATCGCGACGCTGATCGAAAAACTTGGGCTGGGGAAAAAGTAGAATAGGGATTTCCGGCTGCAGCCGCGCATAAATATAACGCTGGCAGAGCGCGGCTTTCGACAGATTCAATGTCCGGACGGGAAGGGCAAGCTCGCGCCTGCTGGAAGTGATGGGTCTAGCCACATCGTTTTATTATCAGGCATCGTTGCGCAAGCAAGCCCTGGCGAGCAATTGAAATGCCCGTGCCCGGTGCGACAATGCCTGTGAACCATCAGCGGGAATGCCATGCTTTTCCTGCGAATCCATTTCGCCAAAAGTGCGCTCGTGGCCTTCGGGCCGAAAGAACGGATCGTAGCCAAAGCCGCTCTGCCCGCGCGGCTCTTCGATTGTTCCAAATACTTTCTCTTCAAAAGTTTCTTCATGTCCATCGGGCCAGACAAGCGCCAGCGCGGACACAAAATGCGCTTTGCGTTGCGCTGGCTCTGTTGCGCCTTTGGCTTGCATCAAGCGTTCTATATTCGTCATGGCTTTGACGAAATCGCCGGCGTCCTTGGCCCAACGCGCCGAATAAATGCCGGGATAGCCACCCAGCGCGTCGACGCACAGACCTGAATCGTCTGCAAATGCAGGCAGGTTTACTGCCATCGCCGAGGCCCGCGCCTTGATAAGCGCGTTGGCGATAAAAGTGTCTCCCGTTTCTTCAGGCTCAGGCAGCGACAATTCCCCGGCCGAAACCGCTTCGATGCCAAAGGGCTGCAGCAGCTCCCGCATCTCGCGCAATTTCCCCGCGTTGTGCGTGGCAATTACAATGCGCCCGGAGAGTTGGCGGTGGGACACTTGTTCGCTCATTTCTGGATACCTGTGAGTCAGGCGATTGTCTGCTTCTGCAGTTCCACGAGTTCCGAAATACCCTTGCGCGCCAAGGCCATCATTTGCGCAAGCTGCTCGTCGGTGAAGGTCGCCCCTTCAGCTGTCGCCTGCACTTCGACAATATTTCCCTTGCCGGTCAGTACAAAATTGGAATCCGTATGCGCCGCTGAATCCTCGATGTAATCGAGGTCGAGCACAGTGCCCTCCTTGGTTATGCCGCAGGAGATCGCGGCAACATGGTCATTCAATGGCATGTTCTTGATCATGGAGCGGCCATGCATCCATTTGAGGCAGTCATGCAACGCTATCCAGCCTCCAGTGATTGAAGCTGTGCGCGTGCCGCCGTCCGCCTGAAGTACATCGCAGTCAATTGTGATCGCACGTTCGCCGAGCGCCTGCAGGTCGACTACGGCACGCAAAGAGCGCCCGATCAGCCGCTGTATTTCCTGGGTACGTCCTGAGGGCTTGCCGGACTGGACCTCGCGGCGGGTCCGCGATTCCGTCGCCCGCGGCAGCATCGCATATTCAGCTGTCACCCAGCCCCGCCCCTGCCCACGCAACCACATCGGAGGCTTGTCCTCCAAAGACGCTGTGCAGAGCACATGGGTATTGCCACATTTGATCAGGCAAGAGCCTTCCGCATAGCGCGCGACGCCACGCTCCATGGTGACTTCGCGTTTCTGATCCATGGCTCTGCCTGAAGGGCGCATTTATATTATCCTCTTGTGATGAGGGCTATCTGTCCCGGTTGCGACGGAAACGCAAGCTTCACTGCGCATTCTGGAGCAACTTTCTGGCCCCCAGCCGGATTCGTCGAAACCCGAAAACCCATCTGTTCATCGCGGCCAAAAAACCAATGATGCGAATGGACGTGTTTTCCAGCGAGGCGCTGGGTCGTGCACGGTTCAGAATTTCACATTCTGCGACAGCTGCCGTGAATAGGCTCTTCGTCGCGATGCGTGATTGACAGTCAATCAGGTAAGGGAAGGCCTTTCCAGAGCGAAGGGCAGCGAACGAATCCTTCGTGCGCAATATGGCCGCATGCTAGTGATCTGGACATTGCGCGCTTTGGAAAAATATTGTTCTGTAAAAACAGGGGACCGCAAAACATGCAGAATTTTCAGGGCAAGACGGCCTTCATAACGGGTGCTGGATCAGGCATCGGCCTTGGAATGGCCCGGACGTTCGCCCGTAACGGGATGAATGTAGTTCTTTGTGATATCCGTCGCGAGGGTCTTGATCAGGCGCTGGACGAAGTGAACAGGCTCGGCGCGCAAGCTATCGCCGTTGAAGCTGACGTCAGCGTTAAAGAGCAGGTTCAGCGCGCTGCTCAACAGGCTTTCGATGCGTTTGGGAATGTTCATGTATTTTGCGCCAACGCTGGCATATCAATGCACGGGGTGCCGATAGAAAAACTTCCAGCCAAAGATTGGGACTGGGTGCTTGGCGTCAATCTCTATGGGGTGATCCATGGATTTCAGACTTTCGTGCCGCATATGCGCGAGCATGGCGAGGAATCACATATCGTCAACACCGCGTCGATTGGCGGATTCCGCATCCAGCCTGGTTGGGATACTGGTCCTTATTCCATGTCGAAATACGCGGTCGTCGCTATCAGCGAAGCTCTGGAACAGGACCTGGAAGGCTCCAACATCGGTCTTTCCATTCTCGCTCCTGCGGCTGTGAATACGGGCATATTTCATTCGGGCCGCGCGCGCCCCGAACGTATGGGCGGCGCTTTCCAACGGCAGGAAAGCGAGCAATTCGCGCACCTGCTGCACGAGGGACTGCCACCGGACGTTATCGGCGAACGTGTGCTGCGGGCCATTCGCAACCGCGAATTCTACATCTTCACACACACGTGGGCGCGCGAACTGCTCAATGCCAGGCATGCGCGCATACAAGCCGCTTTTGACGAGTGTGAAAACTGGTATCAGGAACGCGGAATGGAGCCTCCGCCGCGATAACCTTGCCTCGCAACCGGCCTCTTGCCAACGCCAGATCCGCCGGTTGCAATTCTGGACAAATTATCTGCAAGAATTACTTGCAAGAATTATCTGCAAGGCTAACCGCCGGCAGTTTCAAGAAAACAACAAAGGAAAGCTCAAGAAATGCATTTTTCTTTCTTCCACCTGATGCCGTGGACCGACCTTGAAGAAGCGCCAACCGAATGGCCGGCACGCAATGGACAGTTTCGCGGCGCAAAAGGCACCGAACTTTACAAGCGATATATAGACACGCTCGCCCATGCGGAAACCTGCGGCTTTGATTGGGTTGGCTGCAATGAGCACCATTTCTCGCCCTATTCCCTCATGGCGAATTGCAATGTCGTTGGTGGCGCGCTGACTCAGCGGACGAAGAACGTCAAACTCGCCATGCTTGGCAATTTGCTGCCCCTGTTGAACCCGGTTCGCGTTGCCGAAGAATACGCCATGCTCGATGTGATGAGCGGCGGACGTCTTATTGCCGGTTTCGTGCGCGGCATTCCGCATGAATATATCGCTTATAATGTTTCGCCTGATGAATCCCGTGGCCGTATGCGCGAAGCGCTCAACATCATACTGAAATGCTGGACTGAGCCCGAACCATTTGGATGGGAGGGCGAATTTTATCAATATCGCGCCATATCCATCTGGCCACGCCCGCATCAAACCCCACACCCGCGAATGCTGATGTCGGCAAGC
>CAMDKB010000217.1 GCA_945901195.1 Rhizobium sp. Q54 | reverse complement strand
AATGACCCAAACCCGAAGATCGTTCGAATAGCTACGCGGCATCGCAAGTCTCCATGCTCGCCCCAGCAGGAGGATTGAATCTGATTTGCCGCGTCTTGGGAATCCCTGAACCCAGATTTCGATTCAAATTCGCTGCAAGGCGCTCTAGGTGGCAACTGTGCCATCGAGTTCAACCATATAAATCGAATAGTCCGTCAGAGCGTCAACCAGCAAAGCAAGCCGCTGTTCTGTGCTTTTATTATGGGCATCTTCATTCCAACGAGTTTTGACCCAATCCGGCATGCAGTCTCCGTGACCCAAATCACAGGTAGGACGAGGGGGCGTGAGCTCACCTTTCGTCCTATACAGGTCTGAAAGAAACGTACCGCTCAGAAAGTGGTTCCACCCTGGCAGCTGCCGCGCACGCTCCTTACCTGCTATGGATCAGGAAGTGTATTGCGAACCTACAGACATAAATTGCGCGCAAGGTTGCGTCTTCTACTCGCTATCGCGTTTTGAGTCTTGTGTCAGACAAGCGCCTCAATCCTTGATCATGGCTTTGGCTTTTGCGATCAGTTCAGGTGATACAGACAGGGCCGTATCGATCAGCTTTTGCAGGCCTGCGCCGTCCAGGGGTTCGAATGTCAGCTTTTTTGAAAGCAGTTCCTGTTTGAAGGCAGGGTCAGCCAGCATGCTTGAAAAGGCGTGCCGCAGAATTTCGACGCGTTCAGCTGGTACGCCAGGCGGCATCATCATGGAGCGTCCGATTTCTGCGGGCGATGCAAACAGCGTCAATATCTGTTTTTCCTGCTCGGTGTTGCCCAGTTCCGCCATGGCGGGGACGTCCGGCAGTGAGGGGTGGCGCTTGATCGAATATTGCACGAGCACAGACACAATATGTTGTTTCATCCAGTTTGCGTTGGCAAAAAGCAATCCATCGACTGTGGCATGGGTGCCTTGTGTTTCGCCGCGCTCCATGGCCAGCGCGCCACCGGTGATGCCGGGATAACCAGTGACGAGTTTGAATTTCGCCCCTGTGATGCGGCTCACCAGCAGTGGCATTGTGTGCGAGGTCGAGCCGCCGCTGGTTGCGGCCAAAGTGACCTGTGTCTTCAAGGCGTCGGCCAGTGTCTGCACAGGGGCGGTATGCCAGACAAGACTAACTTCGACATTCATGGCGGCGCGGCCAAGCCAGTTGAATTTGCGCATGTCGAAGCGGACACTTGTTTCGCCCAGCGCCTGATCGAGCGACAATTGCTGGCCGATGACGCCGATGGTCAGGCCATCCTTTGGCGCGGCTGTGTACAGGAAGTTTGCGGCCACGACGCTGCCTGCGCCGGGCATGTTGCGCGGGACGATTGTTGGCTTGCCGGGAATGTGGCGGGCGAAGGCCGCGCCGACAATTCGAGCATAGATGTCATAGCCACCGCCAGGATTGTAGCCGATGACCATGGAAATGTTTTTGCCCTGATAAAAGGGCTCGGCTGCGCAGGGTGTCAGGGTTGCGGCCAAGGAGGTGAAAGCACCAAATAAATATCCAGTGATGCGCGAGATTACTGGCATGGCTTTCCTCCTGAATTATGTGTCGCGCAAACCTTAACCCGGCGGGCCCGCATATCAATGGTATCCTGTTGCTTGGGTGGAACGCGCGAACACGCTTGCCGAACCGGGGGTCATGCTACGGATGTGCGAATCGTGATTCATCGTTCAAGGCATGAGAATATCCATCATGCCCGTGATGTCTTCGGGACGCAGCAGCTTGTCGGTGAATTTGAACTGATGCGCCTGCTGAAGGGATTGGGCGAGATTGTTGATCTCCCGCATCTGCAAGCCTTTCTGGGGAATAAACTCGCGAACCTGCCGCGCAACTGCGGGCGTCACGCCGGCGATGCGTGCGTAATCCTCGATCGCCTTGTCGCTCGTGTAGGCATGATCAATTGATTTGGCCAGAGCCCGATGAAAGCGCACGAGGAGATCGCGCTTCTTGTTGATCATATCCACGGTGGTGAGGTGAACCCGCACCGTCTGCTCCTGCAGGCCGGGAATGTCGCCGCCTCGCACGACCATGGTGAGTGTGCCGTCGGCAATCTCCTGCAAGCGGAACGGCGGTCCGGACCAACCTGCATCGATCTGCCGTGTCATGGTCATTGTGTAGGAAGCCGACGGGGCACCCGACGGCACGAGAGTCGCCTTCACCTTGTAGGCGTCGATCATCGCCTGCGTGATGAGATGCGTCGATGAACCGAGCTGCGAAAAGCCGATCTTCTTGCCCTCGAGATCCTGAATTGTCTTTATTCCGCTGTCCGCACGGGCATACCAGAAAACGTCTGCTGTTCCTGTCGTCGATGCGGCCGTAATGCGCAGCGGCGCGCCTTTAGAATAACCGCCGATGGCGCCCAGAATGCCGTTGGCGACCGCAATATCCACATTGCCTGACAAAAGCGCCTGAACGGTCTCAGCGCCGCCACGCGTATAGAGAATATCGACTTCGATGCCCTCTTGCTTGAAGAGACCGGCATTCACGCCCATCTCGGTCATCGACGTTTCCCATATTCCCTGCTGGCCTACCGCCATCCGGATCGTTTCCGCTGGTGCCGGGGAAGCGAGAATAAAGCCGAATGCGAGCGAAGCCGTGCAGGTGATCCATTGAAGGCGCATGCGTTCCTCCTGACTTTCAACTGTAAGGGAGGGTCGCAAACGCGCGATGAATGGTCAAGGCGTGGTGCGATGCATCTCGGAAAGTCCGCTTATGCAGCAAACGCTGGGCCTAGCTCCGGGCCAGCGTGTCCTGGACGCTCTCGTGATCCGTCTCAACCTGCCAAAGCGCCTTTTGGCTAAGGCTACGGACCGGCTGGGGATTTCATTGAAGTCACCGATGCCACCTGGCCGAACCGCACCCTGACCTCCCCCTTCGAGCCAAGGCGCGCCGGTATCCAGTCTCCGCCGGGTAGGCTTTCACAAAACAACCGTCAGAGTGCGGCAGGTTTACACACATATAATGGAACCGGACCTCCTTCAGTGGGGCACTTTCCGCCCGCTGTTTATGGCCGAAACCGGTGATGTCACTGCCGACCGTGTTGTCGCTGCAATCTTGTGGGGCGGCAGGCCAATGATATCGATTCTCCGCAAGAGAACTCGTCCGCCAGTAGGTTCGATCGAGCCACAAACGCAATTGAAAATCGTGGTTTTGTCCGCTGGCCGACTCGTCACAGTTGATTTTATTAGTCCGGTCAGTGATATTTGAAAATCGAGATGTAAACTGTTGGCAACTCGGAGCGTCAGCGGAATCGCTCACTGAAAAATAGGGAGGCGGCGATGATCTCGCAGGAAACAAACGACAAAATGACTCTGGTCGGTCACGACAAGCCGGCTGGAAAGTTGTTGCGGCGTTATTGGCATCCGATTGGAACCGCTCTCGAATTGGAGAAGGAACCGATCCAGCGCGTTAGGATTTTAGGCGAAGATCTCACCCTTTACCGCTCTAAAAGTGGGGAGTACGGCCTAGTAGCGGAACGCTGCCCTCATCGCATGGTGTCGCTTGAATATGGCATCCCGGACGAACGTGGAATTCGTTGTCCCTATCATGGATGGTTGTTCGATAGAAAAGGCGCGTGCCTTGAAATGCCCTTTGATGACCGGGTCAATCCCGAAGCAATGTACAAAGCCCGCATAAAGATTAAAGCCTATCCGGTCGAAGCACTGAACGGACTGTTGTTTGCATATCTCGGGCCGGAGCCAGCGCCTTTGTTGCCACGGTGGGACGTCCTCGTGCAGGACGGATATGACAGCGTTATCCAGATTCATGAACTGCCGTGTAACTGGCTTCAATGCATGGACAATGCAGCTGATCCCGTTCATTTCGAATATCTGCATGCAGAGCTGGGCAATTATCATCTCGCCCGGGAGGGGAAGCCGCCGAAAATGGTGCGCACTAACCATTTAAAGATCGAATTCGATGTTTTCAAATATGGAATTATGAAACGTCGGCTGCTTGAAGGAGAGAGCGAGGATTGCGACGATTGGACGACCGGGCATCCCTTATTGTTTCCTAATATCCTGGCAGTCGGAGGCGTCGACTGGCCTACGCTGCAATTCCGAGTGCCCGTTGACGACACTCACACGCGCCAGTTCGCATTCCGCACAAAACGTCGCGCCGTCGGGGCCGCGCCGCGACCGCAAGAAGTGATTCATAGCAATCTTTTCAATGAAAAGGGCAAGATCGTACCGGATAACGTGCCGGCGCAGGATATGGTTGCCTGGGTTATGCAGGGCCCAATCAGCGACCGGACGCAGGAACACCTCTCGGCTAGCGACAAAGGTGTTTTACTCTATCATAAAATGTTGCTCGAGGAGATTGAAAAGGCCGAACACGGCGAAGACACTTTGGGGACTGTACGCGATGGCACGGAGAACGAGCCAATGATCCGCCTTCACCGCGAAAAAGTCGCGCTACATGCTTTCCAGTCGCAATACAAATCTGTTGTCGACCGTGAAGCAGAAACCACTGGGACTTGAACACCGCTGCGGAATTAATCGCTTCGCTTGCCGGAAAGATATTGGTCTTATTCCGGCCGGCGAAATGTTTCATTCGATCATTTGGTGGTAAGTTGGCGGATGCGTTCGAAAATCAGAGGCGAATACCCAATCATATTCGCAACAATCTTCTCGACTTCTTCACCAGGCAAAGGATTGATAGGGGTGTCTAACTTCGCGGCCGCCTCAAGAAAGGTTTTATCGGTAGCCATTCGCCAGAACGCTTGCCGCAGCGCGGCAATCAATTCGGGCGGGACACTGTCGGAAACGTAAAAGGTGCGCCCCAGTGTGGCTTCGCTGGCAAATAAGCTAAACATGCGTCGATCGTCCTCGTTGTCTGCGAGTTCGATGATCGTCGGCACGTTCGCCAGATCCTCTGCTCTCTTTGCTGCGGCTTGATAGATGACGTTGATCTTGTTGGTTCGCAACCACTCCCTATGACTACGTTTAAGTTGAGACCAGACACCGTTGTGGATGCCGTCGATCTCACGCCTTTCCATGGCTAGGTAGGCATCGCTCGTTCCCCGGTAGCCTAGAACGAGCTTGAAGTTGCTCTTACCGAGTTGATTTAGAATGGTAGGCACCAAATAGGTGCCCGATGTGGTTGCAGTTGCGCCAAAAGCTAGCGGGCGACTGCGGGTGTCTTCGACTTTCGTCACACCGGTTTCGCTCCAAACGATTGACACAATGTCGATCGAATCGAGCCGGCCGAGCCAGCGCATTTTCGCAATGTCGATGCCTGCCTCACCGGGTTTGCGAAAGATCAGGTTAGACATCGCAAGGCTCGAAACCGGAATGCCGATCACAGTGCCGTCTTGAGGGGCGGCGTTGAGGATATAGGCGGTTGCGACCTCTGTCGCCGCGCCGGGCATATATTGAACGGTAATCAAAGGGGCGCCTGGCAGAAAGCGTGGCAGGTGGTCGGCAAGCAATCGGCCATAGACGTCGTAACCACCTCCAGGGCTATATCCAACGATGACGCGCATCGTCTTGCCCTTATAAAACTGCTCCGGATCGAGAGTCTTCTGGGCGCTGGCGCCAGATCCCAGGAAGGCGCAAAACGCACAGACTAAAATTCTCAATTTCCGATTGCGCACTGTATTCCTCCTTCGTTAGATTTCACTTTTCGGCTCTAGACGGCACCTCCCGACAACAATTGCGCGAGCCGACCTGTCGCGCGCGCAGCGTAATAATCCCACACCCTATCAGTCAGCGCAGCACGCGCCTGTTCCGATATTTGAAAGTTGAGCGGACCTTTCCAGACCGCAATCTCTTCGTCGGTCCAAAGATCGATTTCCCCGCCGTGCGAAATGACCTCGTGCAATACGTCGGCGTTTTGCTTCAATAAAACGGCCTTCAGAACTGTCTCCTTCACACTAGCTGTAGCAACGACATCGCCGTGCCCGCGCAGAAGAGCCGCGCAACCATCGCAAAGCGTCCGCGCAAGTTCGTTCCCGGCCTCAATGCTGGTCACGAGCCCTGGACGGCGGTAGACCGGTAAACCACCTTGCCATTCGCCGCAGCTCTGTGTCAGAAGTCCGCGCATTTTCTGATGGGAGAGGCTGAAGATGCGTGACATACGGCTGTGCGAATGCAGCACGCTGTGCACATCGGGGCGCGCGGAATAAACGCAAGCATGTATCGGCCATTCGCCGTTGGGGTGGCCTTTGCCGCGGATCGCTTTACCGTTAGCGTCGCAAACGATGAAATCCTCAGGCGTCACGAGCGCGGGGCTCATGCCACGATTCATCATGTAATAGTCAGGCTCGCCGGGAATACGGGCGGATAGGTGGCCGTAGGCATCAATGATGCCCTGTTCCGCCAAGATGCGGCAACCCATGGTAAGAAGTTCGGCAAGTTCCTGTTCGTTCATTATGCATGCCCCGTTCGTAGGGCGCATTGATGCTCGAGCAGGACTTCGCGGCGCTCTTTCGCGGACCGCACCATAGCCTCCCCGACCTCCAGAGTAGCCAATCCCCAGCGCCCATCGTGGACGATGGGCGTGTTCTCGAAAATAGCTTCATACATTTCCTTGATTTCGAGCGTACCGGTGCCGCGCCCACCATAAACGGGAATTTCGCGCCTACCATTGTCGTCATAGATGTAGATTCCGTCGGGCGACTGGCGAATGTCACCGCGTTCGAAACTGGCGACCGTTATGCCGAACCAGGCAATCTGCGCGCGCGAGCCCTTGGGTTCGACTCCCTGGTGCCCGCTGCCTTTGCTGGTCGCATTGCTTGCCGAAGCGCCGAAACGCATGCCTTCCTTTGCGACGTCGTGGTTGATTTCACCAGCTCGCAGTGCTGCGCGGACGACGATACGCTCTTGGTCGGAGTACATGCGATTGCCGATGCCCCACGTCAATTCCGAAGTATCGAAATAACCATATCCATTGTAGGCGATTGTAGCGGGAAGACCGTCTTCGAATTCCAGGAAGGCGGAGAAATTTCCCGGGCAGGGACGCTCACGCATCCAGCGGCCAACAGAGGCGCGAACGCTCCGCACGCGCCCGCCGCCGAGCAATCTAATTGTATCGATCAGATGCGGGGCATGACGATAAACCACGCCCCCGCCCAAAGTTTCGTCGACCTCTTCGGCAACGCGAGGCTTCAGGAGCCAATCCGTAGAGAGCCAAGTATTAATGGCGATTAAGCGACCAAGTTCCCCCGATTGCGAGATGCGCCACATAGCTTGGACGTCCGGGCTCATGCTGTAAGTCTGCCCGCACAACAGGTGAACATTGTTTCGTTCAGCGGCCATGCACATCGCCTCACATTCCTCGACGCCGAGCGCCATGGGCTTGGTACAGATCACGTGCTTTCCATGTTCAGCGGCCATGATCGTATGCTCGGCATGCAGATGGTTGGGCGTTGCGATCCAAATGACATCAATATCTGGATCGGCACAAAGCGCCTCAACGTCTCGATAGGTCTTACCGTCATATTTCTGCTCGAACTTTTGCAATGCTCCTGGCCGCAGGTCCGCCGCCGCCGCAATCCGTGCTTTGGGAAATTTCTCAACGCCCGGGATGAACAACGTGCTAGCAACGCCGAGGCCGGCTATTCCGAGCCGCAAGATTTTGTTTTCTGTTTGACCGGCGATCTCGACGCTCATCTGTTTAACCCTCTTTTTTACCACCGCTCGTTTGATGTCCCCCGTTATAGGGAAAGATCTCCTCCGCAGAAAGATTAAGCGCATCCATGATGGGTAGATCGTTTGCGCTGAATACGAAAGCAGGATCGCCCGAAGGGTTGATATGCTCGTG
>CAMDKB010000216.1 GCA_945901195.1 Rhizobium sp. Q54 | reverse complement strand
TTCTCTTCCATGCCCTCAACGCCGGCCATTTTGTCGGCGAGATTCTCTTTCTCCGCCAACTTGGCCGCATGCGCATCCGAAGCCTTGTCCGAAACTGTATAGACCGTCGCCCCTTCGACGGATCGTTCGTTCAGCGTATCGGCATGGATCGACACAAAGAGCTTTGCGCCAGCATCCCTTGCAATCCTCACGCGCTCGGGCAGCGAAACGAACACATCACCGGATCGTGTGAAAATGACTTTGTATTTCCCGGAGTTCTCCAGTTTCTCACCCAATGTGTGAGCGAAAGCGAGAACGACGTCCTTTTCATAAAGCGGCTCGCGGCTGCCATCCAGAACTGCGCCACGCGCACCGGCATCGAGCCCTCCGTGTCCCGCATCAAGCGCAATCACGGGCCTTGTGTCAGCCGGGTCCGCCTGATTACGGGGCACAGGCGTTAGCGTGTTCATTGCATTTGATCGGGCAGCCGGATTCTGCACTGCCGCGGCAAAGGCCTCGCGGCTGACTGGTTCCAACTCCAGGATGAACTGATACCCGCCGTCTTGTGCCGCAGCGCGGGCGGTTGCGATACGTGCGGGAACGGCCAGATCCATGACAATTCGCGATTTTCCAGCTTCAAGCAGACCAAACCGGAAACCCGAGATAGCCATGCCCGCCCGCTTGCGCGCGGTCATCTGGACTGTCGTGTCAGGAAGCAATTGGAACCGAACTTCGGGAACGTCGAGGATAGCCCGCGAGGGTTCGCCCAGCAGGAAGCCCGCCGCGTCGACGGGGCTGGTCAGCTTCAACGTCACCCGTGTCCGCACGCCTGTCTTGACGATATCGATGGCCGTTACAGCGGGACGGTTTTGCGCCCCATGCCCAAAAGCCGGTTCCGCGGGAACGGTTTGCTGCGCGCCCGCGCGCAAAGCCCAGACGCCCTCTGGCTCCGCGCTCAAGGCGGCGCTGGAACTCGCGAATATCACAACAAATGCCGCAATTACCGTCGGAATCAGCGCATAAACGCTCCTTCCACAGCCCTCGAATTGATGAGGTTGCGCTCCATTCAATGACTTCGCAGCGGGGGAAAAAGCCATAAAGACCTCAGGTCCGTTGGCAACGGAATCGGGAATACTGGCGGCGCCAGTCCTTCAACTTCTTAAGTCATATATGTAGAAGGGTTAATGCCCGGTAACCAGAGCCAGGCTGGTTCCCCGGGCTTGGTGCCTTTTTTACAACACTTTCGAGAAAACTTGCCAAACCGCCCAATGTGACATTATGAATGGCTGTTCCTCCCGGAACTAGTGAAACGGACCCGGTCAGTATTCAGCTCCAAAGCGGAGCTTGTGACAGGGAAATCGAAGCGGCGGCGCATAGAATCGGCAGGCTGGCCAGTCCAGCATCGAGACAGCGCCGAATCGCATTGGCGAGCGTCTTTGCCCGCTGAGGCGCTTTTGCCGATTGAGGCTCTGCAGCCTCCTGAACATGTAACGGGCGGAATAGCCGGCTTGCGCACGCAATACCGGATACGACAGGTGAAAAGTTATGAATTCGTTCGCCCCGGGTCTATCGCCCGCGAGGAACTCACAGATGCCGCAAGGGAAGCCAGTTGCGCTTGCCCGTTTGCGCGGCAGCAGAGTGGCGGGCAATGCAGTTGCCAACTCCCGAGTCATCAACCCGTCCTGCTTCTTGAGCAGCCCCGGACCGGCGGCAAGCCCGCCCAAGGCGCCAACAGGCAGACGTAACCTCAACCCCTTCCCAACAACAGCCCTTCCCAGCGCAGCAGCCGGCAGGTTTGTGATCGGACGCCAAATGCGTGCCCTCTCATACCCCGGTTTGACCCAGCGTCTGGCAACGGCGTCAAGAGTCCAACATGGCCAACAACAAGATGCTAATCGATGCATCACACCCGGAAGAGACCCGGGTGGTGGTGCTACGCGGTAACCGGATCGAAGAATTCGATTTCGAATCAGCCAACAAGAAGCCTTTGCGGGGTAATATCTATCTCGCCAAAGTCACACGTGTAGAACCGTCGCTCCAGGCCGCCTTCATCGAATACGGCGGCAACCGGCATGGCTTCCTGGCCTTCTCGGAAATTCATCCTGACTACTACCAGATACCTGTCGCAGATCGGCAGGCCCTTCTGGAAGAAGAAGCGCGCCAGCGCCGCGATGAAGAAGACGAAGAAGAGAATCGCCGCAACCGCCCGCGCCCGCAGCCACAACAGCAGGAACAGCAGCGCCGCAGTCGCCGGTTCCGGGGCCGCAACGACCGTAACGCTCAGCGCGCCAGCAATGGCGATGAAGTCATTGCGGGCGACGCGCCGCAACCTGATCTGGACATCTCCCAGGAGGGTTTGGTTTCTTCGGTTGATATGACACTGGCAGATGCCGAAATCGCGCACGGGTCAGTCACCTCAGGCGAAAGCACACCAGCGCACCAGCTTGCGAACGCTGACGCTGGCGACTTCTTTACGCGGGATGTCTCCCCAAGCGCCGCACATGAGACTTCAGCTCACGGAAGTACCGAAGCTGTAGCGACTTCCCATAATTTCGATTCACCCACTGAGGCTTTGCAACAGGACAATGTCCCATTGGCAGCTCATCGTGAGCACTCGGACGTCCATGTGGACACGGCTGAGGTGAGTCAGCACGAAAACCTGGCGAGCGAAGAAAACCGGGATCATATCGCTTCTGCCGGTAGCGAAGCCAACGACATTACAGATCGCGCGATTCCCGGCGAGCCCGGCGACGGTGAGTCCGAAGAAAGTCTGGAAGACGGCTCCGACGAAGGCGACGAGGAAGAAGAAGTCGTTGAACAACTGGGCGGCGTTGAACTGGACGAGATGGCAAGGCCGCAGCGCCGCAGCCGCCGCCAGTACAAGATCCAGGAAGTCATCAAGCGCCGTCAGGTCCTGCTTGTGCAGGTGGTGAAAGAAGAGCGCGGCAACAAGGGTGCGGCCCTGACAACTTATCTCTCTTTGGCGGGCCGCTATTCTGTGCTGATGCCGAACACCGCACGTGGCGGAGGCATTTCCCGCAAGATCACGGATAACGAAGACCGCAAGCGCCTGCGCGAAATCGCAGGAGGGCTCGATGTTCCCGAAGGTATGGGCATTATTCTGCGCACGGCAGGCGCGGCTCGCGGCAAGGAAGAAGTGCAGCGCGATTTCGAATATCTGCTGCGCATGTGGGAGAGTGTGCGTGAATTGACGCTGCGCTCCATCGCCCCTACCCAGGTCTACGAAGAAGGATCGCTGATCAAACGGTCGATCCGTGATCTCTACAGCAAGGAAATCGACGAAGTTCTGGTCGCTGGCGGCGAAGGCTACAAGGAAGCGCGCGACTTCATGGGCATGCTTATGCCATCCCATGTCGGCAACGTTCGCGAATGGAAAGAACAGCAGCCTGTTTTCGCGAAATATGGTGTTGAGCAGCAGCTTGATTCCATGTTCTCGAATATCGTGACCCTGAAATCGGGCGGTTACATCGTCGTCAACCAGACTGAAGCGCTCGTCGCCATCGACGTGAATTCCGGCCGTTCGACACGTGAACACAACATCGAGGACACTGCGCTTCGCACCAATCTTGAAGCCGCAGACGAAGTTGCGCGTCAGTTGAGGCTGCGCGATCTTGCCGGGCTCATCGTGATCGATTTCATCGACATGGAAGAGTTCCGCAACAATCGCTCGGTTGAACGTCGCATGAAGGATGCGTTGAAAAACGATCGCGCGCGGATCCAGGTTGGCCGGATCTCTCATTTCGGGCTGCTGGAAATGTCGCGCCAGCGCATGCGAACCGGCGTTCTGGAAGGTTCGAGTGTCGTCTGCCAGCATTGCCTGGGTGCGGGCACCGTGCGTTCCACGGCGTCGATTGCGCTCCACGTGTTGCGCTTGATCGAAGATGCGCTCATCCGCAATGATCAGTTCAACATGACCGTGCGTACGCGCACGGAAATCGCGCTTTACATTCTCAACCAGAAGCGCGTGCATCTCCGCGATCTCGAAGATCGCTTCGGCATCATCCTGACGATTGCTGCTGACGACGCTCTGACCGGCTCCAATTATCATGGGCTGGAACGGGGTGAACCGGCTATTCCGCTGATCATTGCGCCTCAATCGCGTCCACAACAGATCCAGGTTGATTCGATTGCCCCCGTCTACGACGACGAGGATTCGGCAGACGGTGAAGAGGCCGACGATATCTCTGAACCGACAGTCGCTGATGAGGTCGAGGACGAAGGCGCAAGCAGCGCTGCCGGCTCCGATACTGAAAGCGAAGACGCGCGGCGCCGCAAGCGCCGCCGCCGTGGCGGTCGTAATCGCGAATCCTCCGGGATCGAAGCCGATGCGCCCCAGCCCTCTGACCATGCCCTGAGTGTTGTTGCCAATAACATCGAGATTCCGGCTCAACGCGCGCAGACCAGCGCAGCTGCCCAGGACGTGGAAGAAGGTGGCGAAGACGTAACTGCCCGCACCCCTGTTGAGGGCGAGAGCGAAGGGAACCCGCGCAGCCGCCGTAATGGCCGTCGCAGACGTGGCGGTCGTGGTCGTGACGGTGATCTCCGGCCCCGTTCGGGTGACGAAGAGGGCGCAGCGCAACCCTCCGGAAATTGGGTTCGTACCCAGGATCATGGGGACAGCCCGGCCTCCGAATCTGCTGGCGCAACACGTGCGGAAGCAGACACAACGACGGGCAACTGGACGCCGGTGGCGGTCGATGCGCCTATCGCCGAGCAGGCAGTTGTCCAATCGCAAGTTCCTGCCCGCGAATTGAACGGCGAGCATGTGGGGGACGGTCACGCCCGTCAGCCAGAAAACATGGCAAGTCCTCCCAATGTTGTCGTGAGCGCGCTTGTCAATCCTCCTGCTCAGACACTCGGCGATACCTCATCGACAGAAATCAAGCAGACAGAGCCCAAATCCGAGGACGCAAAGTCCATAGAGGCAAAGTCAGAGGAACCCAAAGAGCCAAAGTCCAATGAGCAAGCACGGCAGATCGAGACACTGCCCGAAGCACCCGCCCCCGCACAAAAGCGCGGTGGCTGGTGGCAGCGCGCCCGCAACGCCCTCGGCGGCTGATCAGTGAACCTGTAAAGAAAAGCGGCAGGCTTGGACCTGCCGCTTTTTTTATTTGGCTGTTGTCGCAGCGAGATTATTTTATCGCGCCTGAGGCTGTCCCTTGGGGCATCGGTCCGCGCCCCAGCCGGATCAGGCTGATGATCGCCAGAACGAATCCGAACCCGCTTGTGGCATAGGCGAAAACAAATCCCTTGATCAGTTCAGGACTCGCTGCCCCGGCAACCCCGTGCTTTTCGAGTGCCGCCGATCCGGCAATGCCGATCAGCACGGCACCCATGACCGCAACCCCAATGGCCGAACCGAGCGAACGCATGAACACATTCAACGCCATCGTCGAGCCCAGATCATGCGGCGCAACAGCCGATTGCAGCGTGACGGTCAACATCGGAAAAACCGCGCCCATCCCGGAAGAAATATAGGTCAGAAGCGCAATAAGCACCCAGAACGGCATGCCCCCGGCCATTGCCGCCAGCATGAATGTTCCGCTCGCCGTGATCAGCATGCCGATCATCGGCACCGCATAAACATAACGGCCGCGTCGCATTTCACGCGCGCCGATCTGCGCTCCCACTGTCGAAAAGATCATCAGCGGCAAGGTTGCAAGACCGGCGGCGGACACGCTCATTCCACCGACAGTCTGAAGATAGACGGGTAGCCAGACCATCAGTCCGATATAGGCCCCCATCGCAAAGAAGCTCGTCAATACGGCATTTCTGACGACCTTGTTACCGAGTACGGCGACCGGAATAAGTGGTTCGCGCGCAGTCAGCTGGCGAACCGTCAACAGCGCCCAGGCGAGAATAGCCGCTGCAATCAACATGATCATTTCGAACGATGACCACGCGTAGTGGACGCCGCCCCAGCTTAGCGCCAGCATGATCAGAACCGTCGCAGCAATAATGAGAAAAACGCCGATGATATCGAGAGAATGTGGCCGCTCATGACGCGGCAATTTCGCGAGTTTTGGCCAGATCAAAATCAGCGCAGGAATGCCAATCGGCAGATTGATCCAGAAGATCATGGACCAATGCAGATATTCGGTCAGCAAGCCCCCGAGCAATGGGCCAAGGACATTGGCGATCAGCCAAACCGAAGATGTATAAACTTGATATCTCGCCCGGTCGCGGGCTGGCACGATGTCCCCGATAATCGTCTGCGTCATGGCAAAAATGCCGCCGCCGCCCACACCCTGCAATCCTCGCGCAAGGATCAGCATGATCATGCTATTCGACAGCGCACAGGCCAGAGACCCGATCAGGAAGCTCAGCGCGGCAAACATAAGGACCACGCGCCGTCCTTTGATGTCGGCCATCTTGCCATAGAGTGGCGTCAATGCAGTGGCCACGACAAGATAGGCCGTCACGATCCAGGACATCTGCTCGACATTGCCGAGATCGCGCCCGATCGATGGCATCGCCGGAGCGACGATGGTCGATTCAAGCGCAGCCAGCATCATCACGCACATCAGTGCGAGCAGAATCGCGCTGCGATCAGATTTGCTGAGCCCGGGGTCGTCCGCGCCTGAAGTTTGGGAAGAAACCATCAGGCCTTTTGATCGGTTTGGCCGCGTGACGCAAGACCGGCACAGCGGGCTTTCACTTCATGCAGCAGCGCTTTGTGCTTATTGCCGGGGCTTGCGACCCGTTGGCTTTTTGGCTGGCGGCGCAGGCGACGGGTTATCAAAATTCCTGACCCGGTCGCCGTCCAGCACTTCCCGGATCAAATCTTCTTACAGCGCTGCGTAGACCGACAAGGTCATGTGGCCGAGAGCGCCCGCCCCCTGATCGATTCGATTTGCATCGACGTTGCGCAATTTGCCTGTAAAGCTTCCGCTTGGTTGAAGGCGGTCGCCATACACATAGTAATTGACGGCACTGCGGATATTGCTGTCCACAGGCAACAAGCCGTTGCCATCCACTGTCACTACGGTCTGCACAGCCTGGCCTTCACTATGAAAACGCAGCGCCATGACCTGTGCCGCGTTGGCACCCAAAGAAAAGCCAACGATGGCGACCGACTCCTGCTGATCGCCCCATGCCATATAGGGTGAAAAGACCTTTTCCCAATCGGCGGGATCACTGAGAATGACCTTTACGCCGCGCGCCTGCACACGCTGGGCAACCTGCGCCATGCCCGTGCCCTGAATACTGTCGAGCCACGGCGCAACCCAGCCGGTGAACAGGAAAACGATGCCGCTTTTCGTTGCTGCTGCATTGGCTGGCTGCTGCGCTTGCGCCGACCCAGCAATAACATAAACCAGCAAACAACAAGCGAACCGGATAGAAAGTCGCAAGGCCACGCGAAACTCCATGAATGCAAAACAGGCGCCCCGATAATCTCCCGAAGCGCCACAACAAAGCTTGCAACATCATGGATGTCGCAGCGTACACCCGATTATTATGCCCTATTTCTTGGGCAACATGATGTCCCGAACTTTTTCCACCACCTCTTTGGGCGTTGCATAGAGCCTGTCGAGCAGGGCATTTATGTCTTCGCCGGCCATCGGCATGATTTCAAGATTTTGCTTTTCGGCTTCCGCCAGAAGCTCAGGATCTTTCATCGCCTTCATGAACCCCTCGCGCAGAAGCTTGACGCGCTCAGCGGGAACTTCAGGCGGAGCAAGATAAGGCCGGCCCATCGGAAGCCAGCTCAACGAAAAATCCAGGAGCTTTTTCTTTTCCACTGAATCCAGAAATTCACCCACCAGTGGAGCATTGATTGCCGGG
>CAMDKB010000215.1 GCA_945901195.1 Rhizobium sp. Q54 | reverse complement strand
CGGCGTCATCCGCTCGCCCATGCACGGCAAGGTCGTCGCGATGCTGGCGGCTGCAGGGCAGAGTGTTACGCGTGGGCAGCGGCTTGCCATTGTCGAAGCCATGAAGATGGAGCATGTTCTCCTGGCCCCGCGCGATGGCGTGGTGAGCAGGATTTCGACTTCGGCCGGCGCACAGGTTGCGCAAGGCGCTGAGATCATGAAAATTGGGGTGGAGGAAAAAAATGGCTGACAACAAGATCGCGCTGGTCACAGGCGGCGGCACGGGTATCGGGCGGGCGGCGGCGCTGGCGCTGGCGGGGCTTGGTTATTTCGTCGTGGTGTGCGGACGGCGCAAGCCACAGCTCGATGAAGCTGTTGCGGCGATCAAGGCGGCGGGTGGCAAGGCGGCAGCGCACCCTTGCGATGTCGGGCGTCCCTGGGAAGTGGACGAGATGTTCCGCGTCATCGAAAAGCATTTTGGACGGCTCGATTTCCTGTTCAACAATGCGGGCATGGGCGGCCCGCCGATGCTGCTGGAAGATCTGCCCTTCGAAGCATGGCAGAGCGTCGTCAGTGTCAATCTCAACGGCGTGTTTTTGTGTACGCAAGGCGCGTTCCGCCTGATGAAGAAACAGACTCCGCAGGGCGGACGCATCATCAACAATGGTTCGATTTCGGCGCATACGCCGCGCCCCAATTCCATTGCCTATACATCCACCAAACACGCCGTCACCGGCATCACCAAGGCCGCCGCACTGGACGGGCGCAAATACAATATCGCCGTGGGACAGATCGATATCGGCAATGCGGAAAGCCAGATGGCCGACAAGATGAAAAAAGGCATGCCGCAGCCGGATGGCTCGATCAAGCCGGAAGCCACCATGCCGCTCGACCACGTGGGACAGGCGATTGCCATGATGGCGAACCTGCCGCTTGAATCCAACGTGCTGGAAATGACGATCAAGGCGACAATGATGCCGTTTGAGGGCAGGGGGTGAGAGCAGTAGCGTCCGTGCTGTAACGTTTGCTTTAATGAGATGACAAATTATCGGAGATTATCCATGCCCCCCATTACCCGCCGCACACTCATTTCCACCGCTGCCGCTTCTCTTGCTCTGCCCGCCCCCCTGCGCGCCCAATCGGCGGCCATGACCATCGACACGCATGCGCATATCTTTCAGCGTGGCCTGCCGATGGCGCCGGGGGCTCGTTATACGTCCGATTATGATGCGCCGGTTGGGGCTTATCTCAAGCAGCTCGACCACAATGGCATGAGCCATGGCGTGCTGGTGCAGATCAGCTTTCTGGGCACCGACAACAGCTATCTCATGGAAGGCATAAAAGACGCGAAGGGGCGGCTGCGCGGCATTGCGGTTGTGGATCCTGCAATCCCCGAAGTGGAAATGAAGGCGATGGCGGCGGCGGGAATCGCCGGCGTACGGCTTAATCTGGTCGGGCGACCGATCCCTGATTTTACCAGCGGGCCCTGGCCTGATCATCTCAAGCGCGTGGCGGCGCTGAACTGGCAGGTGGAAGTGCATCGTGAGGCGAAGGATTTGGAAGCCATTGTCGGGCCGCTGCTGAAAGCGGGCGTCAATGTGGTGGTTGATCATTACGGGCGGCCCGATGGCGCGCAGGGCGTTGACGATCCCGGCTTTCGTTATCTTCTCAAGCAGGGCAGCACGCGGCGTTTATGGGTGAAGGTGTCCGCCGCCTATCGCAATGGCAATGACGGCGCAGGCGAGAAAACTGCGCTGGCTGCCTATCCCATGCTGCGCGATGCGCTGGGGCTTGATCGCCTGCTGTTTGGCAGCGACTGGCCGCATACGGCGTTCGAGAAGACCGCCAATTACGCCAATCAGAAAGCGTTCTTCGAGAAAATGGTCACCAGTGCTGATGAACGCCGCGCGATCATGGGCGCCAACCCAGCGAAGCTGTTCGGCTTTTAAACCAACAATACCGGGAGGAATACCTTGCGCAAATTCAACCGTGCACTCTTGATTTCAGCGGCGTTGGCCGCTGCGCTTCCTGCGATGGCGCAGCCACGCATCAATATCGGATCGAACCAGATCCGCTTTATTGTGCCGGGACCGCCGGGCGGGCCGGCGGGGCCGACGGTCCAATTGCTGGCCAACAAGGTCTCGGCCATCCTCGGCCAGACTGTAGTGCCCGATTATCGTCCCGGAGCAGGCGGGAATATCGCACTTACTGCGACCGCGCAGGCAAAGCCGGATGGCTCAACCATTCTGTTTGCGGCGCCCTATATCGTCACCAATCCGTTCTTCCAGAAGATTGCGGCTGATCCCGGCATCGTTGCGCCTGTTGTGCAATTCAATCGCGGGGTCGGTGTGTTGCTGGTAAATCCGGACAATCCCGCCAAAACAGTGCAGGAGCTGATTGCGAACATTAAGGCGCAGCCGGGAAAGCTCTCCTGCGCAGCGACAACTGTCGCATTGTCGTTCGTGTCCTGCCACGTGTTTGAGGCGCATGCGGGCAAGCTTCTGATGGTCGGTTATCAAGGCAATGCACAGGCCAGCGCCGCCGTCGCCAAGTCGGAAGTCGATATGCTGTTTGAATTCGTGAACGTGGCGATTGCGCCCGTGAAAGAGGGACGCTTGCGCGCGCTGGCGGTGACAAGCAAGACCCCGGCGGAGGCGTTCAAATCTTTGCCGGTGACTTCGAGTTTTGCGCCCGGGTTCGATATCACCGGCTGGCAGGGGCTGGTCGTGGCGAAGGAAACGCCGCGCGATGTGGTCATGGCCCTGAACGAAGCCTTCAACAAGGCGCTTGATGACGCGGAGGTGCGGCGGGTTTTTGAAGGTGGCGGGCTGGAAATTATCGGAGGAACGCCCGAAGCATTTGGCGCCATGATCAAGCGCGATTTTGATTTTTATGGCAAGGTGGCGAAGGACGCGAAGATCGAGCCGCAATGAAGTCAGACAGGATTTAAAGGGAAAGAGCAGTGCGATTGTTTTACAAGGTGCTTGTATTGATTGGCGCGGCTCTCGCAAGCTTTCCCGCGCAGGCCTGTTCTTGCAAAAAGATGACACGCGAGCAGGCTGTGGCTGCGACTCCTGTCGTGTTTGAAGGCCGCGTGCTTCGCGTGCGCAAGGAGGGCAACAGCGTCTATGCGGACATTGAAGCGGCGCGCGTTCTGAAAGGCTCGGTGCCGCGCGTTGTGGAAGTGGGCACTCATGCCTCATCTGCCGCTTGTGGTTATACGTTTCGTGTGGGTCAGACACTGACCGTTGGTGCGTCCCTTTCGCAGATGCAGTTCTCCACCAACATGTGCACGATGGTTCCGTTGAACGCTGGGGCGCGTTGAACGCTGGCGGCGCTGACAAACTTCAGGCTGTTGAAAACTTTTGCCGGTCTTTGCCTTGCGGAAAGGGCAGGGTAGAACCCGGCATGGCCCTTCACATCCTCAAGCTCAGCGTTGGCGCTGAATCGGTCGCGGATCTCGAAAACTGGATCGCGGAAAGGCTTGTTCTCAGGCGTAAGGCGAAGCAGCCGCTGGAACACCTCCACCGCACCCGAATGGTGCCCAAGAGGCAGGCCGAACTGCTGGATGGCGGTTCCGTCTACTGGGTCATCAAGGGCCAGATTGCCGCGCGCCAGCAGTTGATCGATATTCGTCCCTATACGGACGATAGCGGGACCGGCCAATGCCATCTCGTCATGGAGCCGCAAGTGATCACGGTTTCACCGCGCCGCTGCCGCCCGTTTCAGGGCTGGCGCTATCTGCAGGCGCATGAAGCGCCGCCGGACATGCGCGGCGGTATCGCTGATGTCGGGCAGATGCCGGAGAAGATGCAAAAGGACCTGCGCGAACTCGGGTTGTTATAAGCCCGGTGAAATAATTTCCGCGCCGAGGCAGGGCTTGTGGTGAAACGGCAGGACAGCCCGGCAGGCGCGAGGCCTTGCGGCCCCGAACCGTGCCGAGCTGGGGCCGCCGCCTGCGGCGACGTGACTACCCGCATTCCCTCCGCAAGAGCCGGGCCATGACGAAATGATCTAAAGTGACGCAAGTTCGGGGGAATTCCTACACTGGGTTTCCTTGAAAAGCGCAGAGGTGAGAGATCCTGCGCCACCCCGAAGTTGATAGGAGCGATATGAAACAGCGAAGCTCCTGACTTGAGCACAAGCATTAAGTCGCTTGCGAATTGCGGGTTCTGCTGCTTGCGCTGCGGCGGGTAAAGTCCAATCTATGGGGAAACCCCAGAGGTCGGTCATGACACATTCCGGCAAAGACGTTTCTACGGCTCGCGCTGCGTCCGCGGACATTGCTGCTTTTATCGAACGGGCCAAAGCAGTGGACGTGCGCAGCGAGGTCAAGCGTGGCCGGCTGATCTTTGCGCTCGACGCAACCTTGAGCCGGCAACCCACATGGGACCTTGCGCAATCGCTGCAGGGCAAGATGTTCGAGACGACAGCCTCACTGGGCGGTCTGGATGTCCAGCTGGTCTATTTTCGCGGATTTATGGAGTGCCGCGCATCCAGTTTCATCGCCAATGGGGAGGGACTTGCAGACCTCATGTCCCGCATCAGCGTCAGGGGCGGCGAAACACAAATCGGCAAAGTGCTCCAACACGTTCGTCGGGAAGCGCAAGGGTCGGCCGCAGGGGCGTTGATCTTTGTTGGCGACGCGATGGAAGAAAATGCGGATAAATTGTCGGTTCTGGCGGGCGAGATCGCCGTTCTGGGCGTGAAGGCGTTCATGTTCCAGGAAGGTGCCGATGCCACCGCTGCTGCGGCGTTCAAGGAAATCGCCAGATTGACCGGCGGCGCCTATGCCGCGTTTGACGTGAACGCGCCGAAAAGACTTTCCGATTTGCTGGCTGCGGCCGCCGCCTATGCCGCCGGTGGAAGGCTGGCACTCGAAAAACACGTATCGAATGGTGGTGAGGCCGCGCGTTTGCTCTTGACGCAGATGCGCTGAAACGGGACTTTGCAGCATGCAGATATTAGCATTTCTACTCTTGGCTGTTCTCGTGGTTCTGTGGGTGCTCCGTCAGGCCGCGCACATTCCCCCGGCGAAGCTGGCTCGCATGGTGAAAATGAGTTCCGGCCTTGGCGCCCTCGGCATTGCAGGGTTGCTGCTGTTGCGCGGGCGCATGGAATTGGGGTTGGGTCTTGGCGGCGTCGGCCTGTGGCTGATGGGGATGGGCGCTGCGCCCGAATGGACCAAACATTTTCGCAAGTCAGCCGGCGCGCAATCGGGCGATTCGCGCGTCCGCTCGGCCATGATCGAGATGGAACTGGACCATAAGTCCGGCACGATGGAAGGGCTCGTGCTGGCGGGAATGTTTGAAGGAAACCAGCTGTCTGATCTCAATCAGGAGCAATGCCATGCGCTCTACCGTACCTGCCTTGCCGACGATCCCGATGGTGGCCGGCTGCTAGAGGCTTATTTCGACCGCCGGTTTCCCGGCTGGCGTCCGGCAACAGATGGTAAGGCTGACGCGGGGAACAACCGCCGTCAGGGCGGCCTGGCGGGTGCGATGTCCGAGGATGAAGCTTATGAAGTTCTTGGGCTTCAGAAAGGCGCCGCGCGGGAAGATGTTTCCCGGGCGCATCGCTCGCTCATGAAGAAACTGCATCCCGACCACGGGGGGTCTACGAGCTTGGCCGCCAAGGTCAACGAAGCCAAGGACGTCCTGATGCGCCGTCATCACTAAACTCCACTCTTACACAAAACAACACGGTATTGGTTTGCAGGGAGCGCCCTGCGTCAGTGCTTGTTTTGCAGGGAATACCCTGCGTCAGTTCTTGGTCGTAAAGCAGCCAAGGCCGGACCGCTTGAGGGTGCGACAGGCCGCCTCGGCGCTCTTCTCGTCGAGGCCGGCAAAGCGTGCGCGGTAAAGGGTGCCACCATCCTTGGTGATCTGCTCGGTGAAGGGCTTCGCTCCGGCCAATTGCCCGGCGCTGCGGCTCTTCGCACGATCAAGAAGCTCTTTGGCCTTGTCCATATTGTCGGTCGCACCGATCTGGATCATCATGCCATGCGCTGCGGCTGCAGGGCGTGATTTGGGGACATGGCTCGTGCCCGAATCTTCTTTTTCGGCCGTGCGGATCGTTGCAGTCGTGGTAACGGGCGCTTCAGCCTGCGCGGATTTGCCGGGCGCCTTTACAGACTGTGCCGGGCGAAGTGACGGAACCGAGGGGATAGACGCGGGCGGGGTCGGGGCGGCCGTATATTCGAGACGCGGCTGCGCGCTG
The DNA here is from genome assembly GCA_945901195.1 of Rhizobium sp. Q54. Classification (GTDB taxonomy): domain Bacteria; phylum Pseudomonadota; class Alphaproteobacteria; order Rhizobiales; family Beijerinckiaceae; genus Terripilifer. The sequence goes on along the minus strand of CAMDKB010000215.1, from coordinate 1,638 downwards.
GCGTGATCGACCGGAGCCGGGCCCGTCAGCCAGCGCATTGAGGATGGGGTGCTTGTCCGTGAGCCCATTGAACTGGCTGAAGCTTCAACAGCGCGGTTGCGGGTTGATCCGTCAATGACCATGGCAGCGCCGGGTATTGTCGCCGAGGGGATCAGGTCGCCAGTACGAGGGGCGGCTGAAATAACAGCCGGACGGGCTGGTTCTGTGCGGGTAAAAGCGGCAAGCGCGAGAGGACGACCCGTCGCTTCAATTCTCGGTTCAGGAGCCGCGCGACGTTGTTGAGGCGCAGGGACAGGGGTGGGCGCTTCGGCGCGTGCAACTTCAATACGGGGAGCGGGTCTGGGTGCAGGTGTTTCAACTGCGGCCACAACGGCAGGGGCTTCCTCGCGTTCGGCAATCATCGGGGCCGAACGATTTGTATTGGCCTGATCTATATGTCTCTCGACAAGACTGGCCATGATCGCGTCGCGGCGGCCAGCGCTGGGCCCGCCGAGTACGACCGCGATGATGCGTTTGTTGCCGCGCCTGGCGGACGTGAGCAGATTGAAACCTGACGCCCGTGTATATCCGGTCTTGATGCCATCAACACCTTCGATGCGGCCCAACAGGCGATTGTGATTACGCAGAACCATGCGCCCGACTTGATAGGAGGCGGCGCCGAAATAATGGAAGTGCTGGGGGAACCGTTCGCGCATGACGCGACCGAGAATCGCCAGGTCATGCGCTGTCGTCACCTGGTCCGGATTGGGCAGTCCCGATGCGTTTTCGAAATTGGTGCGGGTCATGCCCAGAGATTTAGCCTTCTGGGTCATCATCGCAGCAAATCTGTCTTCGGAGCCGCCGATAGCTTCGCCGATCGCAGCCGCCATGTCGTTGGCCGATTTTGTAACGATCGCCTTGATCGCATTCTCCACAGTAATCGTGGAGCCCGCCCGCAATCCCAGTTTTGTCGGGGGCATACTGGACGCATGCGCCGAAACAGGAATTTCGCTGGCCAGCGAAAGCTTTCTCTTCTCGAGCTGCTCAAAAAGCATGAACAATGTCATGACTTTTGTGATTGATGCGGGATGGCGAAGGGCATCCGGGTTTTGTGCATAGAGGACCTTGCCCGAATTGGCGTCCACCACCAGCGCCGCAAAAGGCGGGGTGTAGGCGGGTACATGGGCCGCACGGACGCGCCGGTGGCGGCTGCGCGCCTCTGCATCATCCAGAACTGAGGAAAGCGCCAGTGCAGCGCAGGCGCCTGCCAAAATGGCGAATATCCGGGATTTGCGGCCGTTAACGCTACTCAAAAACATCAGCACATTCCCATACGCCACATTGGCTTTGGCTGAACTCAAGCCAAAGGTGTTGCCCGTCGGACATAGGAATTGACCGTATTGCAACGCGGTTACGCGGGGGTTAATGGCGGCTTCTTTTGGATGTGATTTTTTCCCGCCAGCAAATTTCTGCTGCCGTGGCGGTGAAATTTAGAGGAAGTCCCAACAATTTCTGGTTATTGTGCACTGCACAAAAAATGCTTGACGTAATTTTGTGCAGTGCATATAACAAAGGGGCTGAAACGGGCGCTGGCGCCCCCCCCCCCGGTCTTCCCCCGGGCAACCGAGGCTAACAAAATGTTCAAGAACGTCGAAGAAT
>CAMDKB010000214.1 GCA_945901195.1 Rhizobium sp. Q54 | reverse complement strand
AATGGAACGGATGCCGGTCTTGGAGCCCTCGTTGATGGTATAAACGACGTCGACGCGCCCATTTTCCAAGGGAACTGTGCGGGACGAGACAGTCGCGTCGCCGCGCCCTGCCCGGCGATAAAGATCCTTGATGCGCTGTACGTCAGCTTCAACCGTCGAGGGAATATAAGCGCCACGCGACCGTGACTGCACTTCCGTGCTCAACTGAGCATTCTTGATGCGGCTGTTGCCTTCAAAAGCAATGCGGTTGACCGATTGCGCCTCCACGACCCGGACAACAATCCGGCCGCCGTCCCGGGTCACCCGAACGTCGGAAAAGAGCCCTGTCGCGTATAATTCCTTAACAGCATCATTGATGCGGCCCTGGTCGTTACCGCGGAAATAGGAGCGGACGGTCTCGGCATCGACCTTCTGGGTACCCTGCACAACGACGTTCTGCGCGAGGGCCGGTGTGACGGCGGCGGCGGCGAAGAAACCCGCCATGGCCAAACCGGTCACAATCAGTCGCTTTGATAACCTTTTGAAACTCTTCATAATTTGACCGATCCCCGTCACATTCCAGACTTGCCGGACCCAGAACCTTACGACTCTGTGCGCCTGTAACTGTACTTGCGAGGCATATACGGACAGTACATTTGCACTGGCAGCAGATGGTTTCGCGCGGCACGTTCCAGGTCATTGTCATCAGCATGCGAGTCGCACTCTGATGACGCCCTTGATCGAAAGCTTCTACAAGGTTTACGCAAACCTGCAAATGCTCTTTTGTCCGGTGAAAGTGAATTTACGGTTTGCGTTGCCAGGACGACACGTTTTATGGTTACGAGCCGGTTAACCGAATATTCTCAGCAACTTCGGGCCAACGTGAACGATATCGTTGAAGGTCGCAAAAACCATCAGCGCGAACACCATCGCCAATCCAATCCGCATCCCCATTTCTTGCCCTCTCTGGGACAGCGGACGACCCTTCAATGCCTCGACAGCAAAGTAGAGCAAATGTCCTCCGTCCAGCGGCGGCACCGGAAACAGATTCAATAGACCGATGGAAATCGACAGAATTGCGGCCAAATTGATCAAAGCCGCGATGCTGATCTTGGCCAGCTCACCGGACACCTCGGCAATCCTCAGCGGGCCAGAGATTTGAGCTGCCGATTCCCTGCCCACAAACAGACCGCCAATGTAGGATCCCGTACGTTCAATCACATACCAGGTTTCATGGACGCTTTCCCGCATAGCCTGGCCGAAAGTGAATTCCTTCATTTTCCAATTTTCAGCATTGTTGGCAGCTGTGACGCCAAGCAAGCCCGCCCGGTGATTGCCAAATTGCGTCTCGATATCCTGCCTGACCGGGGTGACTGTAAGGCTGACTTCGCGATTTCCACGTTCGACGACGACATTCAATGAAACATCACCAGAGGCCTGAACGATCCGCTGCAATTCATTCCAGCTCGCGATCTTCTGGCCATCGATCGAAATAACCAGATCGCCCGCCAGGAAGCCCGCCTTTTCAGCAGCTTCACCCGGGCGAACCGACGCGATACGGGGGGCCAGTTCGGCTTTCCCTGAAGTCCAGAACAGGCCGGTAAAGATCACCAGCGCCAACAGGAAATTGGCCATGGGGCCCGCCGCCACGATTGCCGCACGTTTTCCAACACTCTGTCCGAACAGACTGATCTTGCGATCTTCGGCGCTCATAGCCGCCTCGATTTCTGCGCTCGACATGCTGGCTGCATTGGCATCGCCATAAAACTTCACATAGCCGCCAAGCGGGATGGCAGCCAGCCGCCAGCGTGTCCCCTTGCGGTCGGTGAACGAGAAGAGCTCAGGACCAAAGCCAATCGAGAAAGCCTCGACCTTCACGCCGCACCAGCGGCCGATCACAAAATGACCGAGCTCGTGAAAGAACACCACAATGCTGAGGACGATAACGAACGGGATCAGATACCCCGAAAAACTCCAAAATGTTTGCAAAATTGACATCGCCGCCTCACGCATTACCGCATGGACAGCGACAGCCGCCCGTTGGTTACTGAAGTATTACTATCGGATAGATGGGGGGTGCGCCAAGATGGTGCGAGTCCTTTCTCTGGCAACATAGTCAACGGCCAAAGCGTCATCCATGGATGACAACTCGCGCGACAGGCCTTCGCGAGCGACGGCTTCACAGACGCGGCGCACGACATCGACAATCCCGGAAAAGCTCAGTGTGCCAGCAAGAAACGCCTCAACTGCAAGTTCATTGGCTGCATTCAGAACGGTGGGCATAGCTCCCCCTTCCCGCATCATGTCCATGGCTAGTGCCAGCGCAGGGAACCGGGTGAAGTCAGGGCGTTCAAACGTCAGCGTAGCAACTTCCGAAAGATCGAGCCGGCGGCTGGACGTTGCAATCCTGTCAGGCCAGCCAAGGCAATGGGCAATCGGCACTTTCATATCGGGGCTCGACAGGCCCGCCACCATGGCCCCATCAGCAAAACTGACCAGCCCGTGTATGATCGACTGCGGATGCACAAGGACATCAAGTTTATCCGCAGACACACCAAAAAGATGTTGTGCTTCAATTAGTTCTAGGCCTTTATTCATCAGGCCCGCGGAGTCGATGGTCACCTTGGGGCCCATCAGCCAGTTGGGATGCAGAAGGGCTTGCTGAGGGGTCGCTGCTGCAATCGCCTCAGCCGTCCAGGTTCGGAATGGCCCTCCCGACGCTGTCAGGATCATCTTTTCGATTGTTTCGGGAGCAGCCCCTCCCAGCGCCTGAAAAATGGCATTGTGCTCACTGTCCATCGGCAGAATGCGGCATTTCGCAGAGTTAGCGGCCCGCATGAACGGCGCGCCAGCACAAACCAGCGTTTCCTTGTTGGCCAGGGCGATCGTTCGGCCAGGCGCCAACGCGGCGAACATCGGCTCGACCCCCGCCGCGCCGGTAATAGCGCCAACCACCACGTCTACAGGCCGACCCGCTACTTCGATGATTGCCTTCCGGCCTGCTGCGGCCTCAATTCCACTGCCAGTGAGCGCATCGCGCAGATCGGGCAGCGCTCTTTCGTCCGCTATCACCGCACAATTTGCGCCCACTTCCCGCGCCAGGGCGGCGAGTGTAAGCGCGTCTTTGCCCCCCACCACCCCTTCGATTTCAAATAGCCCCGGCGCGTCGCGCAAGACCTGCGCCGTCGAACGGCCTATCGACCCTGTGGCGCCAAGAATCGTTAGCCGGCGCACAACTGGCCCGGGGCGAACTTCCAGTGCTGATTCCGGATTGACTTTCAACATTATGTTTTTCAATGCTTTTACCAAATGAGTAGCCCGGTAGCGGGGTTTACCCCGCCTCCCCGGAACACGCCCAGCAGCGCCGCACAAACGCATGCTGTTATGAAGCCGTCCAGCCGGTCCATAAAGCCACCGTGGCCGGGAATGAGGTTGCTGGAATCCTTGACGTCGAAATGTCGCTTGATCGAGGATTCCATGAGATCACCGCCTTGCGAGATCGCACCGGCTGCCAGCCCTATGAGGATATAGGCCAATACAGACTGCTGCCCAGCCGGCATTGCATTCATGAGCAATATCGTGCCCGCAAGCGCGCCGCTTATGACGCCGGTCAGGAAACCAGACCAGGTTTTCTTAGGTGAAACCCGCAGCCAGAGTTTGGGGCCGCCAATCAGCCTGCCGCCAAAATAGGCAAGAATATCAGTGCCCCAGACAACAGCAAAGAGCCAGAAAATCGCCTCCGCACCACCCCATAACGACAGGCGAAGCGCTGTTACAGAGATTATGAGCGACCCGGCGTAAATCATGCCTGCGGCGGCCCAGACTGGTTTGCCCGCCCGTTCGATGCCCGCGGCGCCAAGTGCTGTAAACATCAGAATCACAATAGCGAATTCCACAACGCCATTGGCGGTCAGTGCGGCCAAAATCGCAAACACGCATGCGCCAAGCCCGGCTTTCAACAGGCGGTTTTGCGCCCCTATCAATCCAAGCCATTCCCAGAATATCGCCGAAGCCGCCACAAGCCAGAATACCACGAACCAGCGCCCACCAAGCCACAGAGCACCTAGCGCTAAAATGATCATCACAATTGCAGAAGCGAGTCTGGGGCCAAGGTCACTCATGGCGCAAACCTTCCAAGCGCGAACCTTGCCGGTCAGCAGGTTGCTGAAAAACGTGCGAACCGCCTTCCTTCTTCGAGACGCGTCGCTGCGCCGCGCTTTGACGCACGAGGTTTTTCATGATCCGGTCAAAGCCGCCCGGCCCACGGAGACCACATCGGCCGGCGCAGCGGACAAAGCGCCGAAGCGGCGATCGCGGGATGCAAACTCGGCCAACGCCCTGTCAAACGCGGCACGGTCAAAGTCGGGCCAGTGAATCGGCAGGAACACGAATTCGGCATAGGCCGCCTGCCACATCAGAAAATTCGACAAGCGCTGTTCGCCAGATGTCCGGATGATAAGGTCAGGATCAGGAATATCGGGCGCATAGAGATTTTCGCTGATCATTTTGGCATCAATAGCAGCGGGATCGATATCGCCGCGAACGGCCAGTTGAGCGAGCCGCCTGGCCGCGTCGGCAATCTCCTGGCGGCCGCCATAATTGAAGGCGACGATCAGAGTCATATTGGTATTGGCCCTGGTCATCTCCTCTGCTTCACTGATGAGCGAGATGATGTCCGGCGGCACGTTTTCACGCGAACCGATCACACGGACACGCATACCACTGGCATGAAGTTCGGCCAGATCATTGCGGATGAAACGGCGCAGGAGCCCCATGAGATAACTGACTTCCTGCGCAGGGCGACGCCAGTTTTCTGCGGAAAAAGCATAAATGGTGACATAGGAAATGCGGTATTCGCCAGCAATCCTGATCGTCCGGCGCAAGGCTTCGACGCCGCGACGGTGTCCTTCCACACGTGGCAGGCCGCGCGCTGTCGCCCAGCGCCCGTTGCCATCCATGATTATGCCGACGTGACATGGCGAACTTCCAGCGGCCCGCTGGGGCGCCTGGTAATCGTTGGTCTGCTCGTTATCGTCCCGCATCATGCGCCCCGCCGCCGGTCTGCCGGTCTAAACCTGCATAATCTCTTTTTCCTTGGCCGCCAAAACCTGATCGATTTCCGCAACAGCCCCGTCCGTCGCCTTCTGCACGCTAGCTTCATTACGCTTGGCGTCGTCTTCGCTGATGACCTTGTCCTTCAACAGCTTCTTGGCCTGGTCGATGCCGTCCTTTCTTACGTGACGCACAGCAATCTTGGCGTCTTCTGCATATTTGTGCGCAACCTTCACCAGTTCCTTGCGCCGCTGCTCATTTAGTTCGGGGATGCGAATCCGCATCACCTGTCCTTCGGTTTGCGGATTAAGGCCGAGATTTGAGTCCCGGATCGCTTTTTCCACCGCCTGCACCATGCTCCTGTCCCAGACCTGCACGGACAAGAGGCGAGGCTCAGGCACACTCACAGTTGCGCATTGGGTGAGCGGCATAAAGGATCCATAAGCCTGAACATTGATAGGATCCAGAAGGGTAGCAGAGGCGCGGCCGGTACGCAGCCCGCCAAACTCATGTTTCAATGACTGGAGCGCCCCACTCATGCGGCGCTGGATGTCAGCAAGATCGAATTGTCCACTCATCGGTCAGTCCTGTCAGTTTGGCCATTTCTGCCGCCAGTGTAACGGCCTTCGCCGCCACGCTCCACTCCCTCTGCGAAATCCAGATGGCTTTGCTGTGAACAGATTCTGGCAGCGTGATCCTTTTTGCTCTTCATGGCACGACCAAGGTCGAAGTGCTCTCGCCTTTGAGCGCAGCCGTGATTGCCCCTTCTTCCGCCAGACGGAACACCAGGATCTGCAGATTATTCTCGCGCGCTATCGCGAAGGCTGCAGTATCCATGACACCGAGATTTCTGGCGATGGCTTCATCATGGGTCAACCTGTCGTAACGAACAGCAGTGCTATCCTTTTTGGGGTCTGCGGAATAAACCCCATCAACTTGCGTAGCTTTCAGCACGGCATCGGCCGACAATTCGGCCGCTCGCAGCGCAGCGCCTGTGTCGGTCGTGAAAAACGGATTGCCTGTGCCACCAGCCAGAACCGTCACCCTGCCCTTGCCGAGATGGTTCAACGCTGCCTGGCGTGAATAGGGCTGGCAGACGTAGGGCATGGGAACTGCCGATAGCGCCCGGGCCGGCTGGCCCTCTTTCTCGATTGCGTGCTCGACCGCAAGTCCATTCATGACAGTGGCCAACATCCCGATGGAATCGGCGCGGGCCCGGTCGATGCCCTTGTCGGCGCCCTGAATACCACGGAAGAAATTGCCGCCCCCCACCACGATCGCGATCTCTACGCCAAGCGCCACTGCGCTTTTCACGTCGCGGGCGATGCGCTCAAGGGTTGGCTGATGCAAGCCATGCGACAATGGCCCCATTAACGCCTCGCCGGAAAGCTTGAGGACCACGCGTTTCCAACGGATTGGTGTTTTGGCTTCGGCCATGAGGCGCCCTGATTCTGGACAGACAATTCCACCCTGCTGAATTGAGTAAAGCGATTCGCCTGTTCAAAACAGCGCCAGAGCCGTAACGTTTCATGTGCTGCACGCGCAGGCAACAAAAATGCCCTCCGGATGGGAAACCCGGAGGGCTACAACGGAACCACAACTATCTGGGTGGGGCGGGGCAAGCCGCGGAACCGTCGATCGGAGAGAAGCGAGGCGTCAGTTGCAGACGCGCTGCGAGCGATAACCAACAAAGTCGCCCCAGTTGTTGTACACGGCGCGACGCTGGGTCCAGCAGTCGCCACCGTAAACCGGAGCTGCGTACACGGGACGCGCGTAATTGTTGGCGAGAATGGCAGCGCCCACCAGACCGGCGGCTGCGCCACCGAAGAAAGCTGCATTGCGGCCCCAGCGGGCTTCAGCAGGCGCAGATGTAGCTGCGAGGGTGATGCCGAGAGTGAGCGCGGCGAAGGTGGCGGTCAGTGTCTTTTTCGCGAAGGTGTTCATGGTCTCTCTCCTGTTTCAATTGGCCCGGGCGTCTTGCTCACCGGCGATGATTGGAGATTAGGCGAGAACTTTGCGGGACGAAGTGCGTATGCGCACGTGACTGAAAATGGCCTATCTATGGATTGAGCCGGAAGATTGCAGTATTGAGAACAAGTGCGAAGGAAACCCACAGCAAATAAGGAAACATCAGCACCGCAGCGACGCGATCCAGTTGCGCGAAACTTATCGAGCTGGCTGCAATCATCACCCAAAGAAGAACGATGACGACGAGGCCAGCCAGAGGGCTTTGCGCGGCAAAGAATGCCCATGACCAAAGGGCATTCAAAGCCATTTGAACAAGGAACAAGCCAATAGAGGACGTGCGTCCTGCAGACTGTGCGGGCATCCTTAGTATGCGGTAGAATGCATACGCCATCATGAAAAACAGAATTGTCCACACTGGACCAAATATCCAGTTAGGCGGATTGAAAGATGGCTTGATCAGAGATGCGTACCAAACGGGAATATTGGGAATAGTCGCCATGTTTCCCAACACGGCCGCAGCGGCGACAGGCAAAGCAGCGTAAAGTGCAGCCTGCAACGGACGTTGCTCCGCACTGCCAATTTTTTCGTTCATGAATGCACCTGCCTTCGATGATTAAAATAGGGCTGGAAGGCGCAATGGCAATGGTTGCTCAGACGCTGTATTTCTTCCGCAAATCCGGCAGAAACACAGTCGCCAGCCCGATCAATGGCAGGAACGAACAAACCTTGTAGACAAATTCGAGGCTCGTCCGGTCGACGAGAAAACCGAGCGCTGTAGCTGCGACACCCGCAATGCCAAAACCGAATCCGAAGAAAAGGCCTGACATGACGCCCACCTTGCGCGGCGCAAGCTCCATTGCATAGA
>CAMDKB010000213.1 GCA_945901195.1 Rhizobium sp. Q54 | reverse complement strand
CCATCTCGATTCGGACAGCGGGCGTGGCCGGCCGCAGAAAAATTGATGAACCGTTTACCGGTTCTTTTGGAAGGCCCGATAGTCGGGTTTTGGCGAAAAAAAGGAGGATCAATGGACGGTGAGAACCAGATCGAGCGGGCCCGAGACCTCATGGCTCTGCATCGCACGGCCGGTGGATTTTTGCTTCCAAATGCATGGGACGCGATGAGCGCTTGTCTTTTCGAGGCGGCAGGATTTCGAGCAGTCGGTACGACGAGTGGTGGCGTTAACTGGTCACTTGGTTATCAGGATGGCGAAGGCCCGCCATGGTCTGATGTCGTAGCCGCGACAGCACGGATCGCGCGGGCCGTCCGCGTTCCCGTCTCTGCAGATATCGAGGCTGGCTATGCCAAGACTCCTGACGAATTGCAGCGAAATGTCGATGAAATCATTAGCGCCGGTGTTTCGGGGATCAATATCGAGGACCAGATAGCAGGAAAGTTGAGGCCGCTGGACGAGGCATGCGCCCGGGTGAAAGCAGCGCGCGTGGCGGCCGATCGGGCCGGCATTCCAATAGTCATCAATGCTCGTACGGATGTTTTCCACGTTGCGATGGACGCGGAGCAGCGCTTCGATGAAGCTGTCAAGCGCGCCGCAGCCTATCTGGAATCGGGCGCTTCCACCATTTTCCTTTTTGGCCTTTCCGATCTACCTGTCATTGCACGCCTCTCCAAAGCGATTGCAGCGCCAGTCAACGTAGTCGGACGCCCTGGAGGGCCGTCGCTCCCCGAATACTCGACGGCGGGCGTCGCGAGAGTATCGATCGCCGCAGGCATGTCGCTTTTTGCATACGGGGCGGTGCGGGACGCGGCGAAGACGCTTCAAGAGACGGGCTCCTTCAACGTATTCAAGGGCTCCTTCACACGAGCGGAGGCGCAGGCCCTTGTTGCAAGAAGCGGCCAAATTGAGGGGAGGATGTCATGAAGGCGCGATTAAACGCGAAAGAATGTTCACCAACCGGCATGAAGGCGCTCGGCGCGCTGCACGCGTTCGTTCACGATTGCGGGCTGGAATCGGCGCTACTCGAACTCGTGAAGCTGCGGGCTTCCCAAATCAACGGCTGCGCCCATTGCATGGACATGCATTCAAAAGAGCTTCGCGCTGCCGGTGAAACCGAGCAACGCATCTATCTCCTGAGCGCCTGGCGCGAATCCCCACAATATTCCGAACGAGAACGTGCGGCGTTCGCATGGACGGAAGCCGTCACCCTGATCGCCGTAGGACATGTCCCGGACGACGTCTACGAATCTGTCAGCGCGCAGTTCAACGAGACCGAACTTGTAAACCTCACGCTGGCGATCGTTGCGATTAACGGCGCTAACCGCATCAATATCGCCTTTCGAACCGTTCCTGGAAGCCACGTTCCGCGTCGGTAAGCGGCTTCGTTGGTCTCGCCGCCGATGATCCGAGCGCTTTCCGGTGCAAATAATCGGCAGCCCAGTGGTCTCTGGCAGGTCATTTGTCGGAGCAGCGCCAAGACACGAAATCGAGGGACGGAAGGGGCCCGGGTTCGCCGACGCAGACCGAAGTGGGACCCGAAAATAACGCCGCAAATGGCGCGACGCAAAATGACGCGAATGGCGCATCGCGAACATCGCCGCGCCGCGACGGAAGCGCGGGCGGCGGGGCACGGCGGACTCAGGGCCGACACGCCGGGAAGGTCGCGATTGACCCGAAACGGACGTTGGCTCGGTACCATTCGACGGGAGCTTCTTGCGAACTCCTGGTCACAGTTCTGTCGGGGGCGTCCAACCACCGGTGGGCCTGACTTGGCATGCGAAGGCATGGGCATAGCGGTTGCCATCGGTGGGATCGCTGGATGGATGAACGGCGTCTCAGTGGGCGAGAGAGACATCACGGAGTTGCTGTCTGATCCAGATCGTTCTCGGGTCGGTCTCGTTTCGCCGGTGCCAGAACACCGACACGGGGAACCTCCGCACTGGAATAGGCGGTTCGGCGGTGACAAGGCCGAAGCCAGCGGCAAAGGCCCCCGCCACGCGCGCGGGCAAGGTGACGATCGCAGACGAGGCGGCCACTGCGGCAAGGGCTGGCAGAAAGGATGGCAGGCCGAGGACCACGCGGCGGCTTCGGCCCATTGACTCCAGTTGGTCATCCACCATCCCACGAAGGTCGCCGCCTGGCGAAATCAGCACATGATCAACGGAGCAATAGGTGTCGATGTCAATTCGGGGGGCATCCGACAAGACTTCGGGGCGCCCCGCAACCAGAAAGGCTTCCTCGTAGATCGGTTCGCCGGAGATGGCCTCGGGCAGCTCCACGATATAGCTCAGCACCAGATCGGTCCGGCCCTGTGTCAAGGCGTCCATTGCCGCGCCAGGTCCCAGCGTCAGAACCGACAGCGTCAGGCCCGGGGCCAGTTCGCGAAGCCGTGCGGCCAGCGGCGGGATCAAGACGGCCTGTTCGCCGTCGAGCGCCGCAAGACGCACAAGGCCCGTCGCCGTGGCGGGATCGAAGCTCCGCGCTGCGCCCAGAGCGCCCCGCAAGGCATCAACGGCGGCTGCCACCGGCGCCTCCAGCGCCAACGCCATGGCTGTGGGTTCCATCCCGTACGGGCGACGCAGGAAGAGCTCGTCGCCGAAGATGTCACGCAGTCGTTTCAACGACTGGCTAATGGCGGACTGGGTCAAGCCCAACTCCGCCGCAACGTCCAACGCCTTGCGATGCCGCAGAAGCCCAAGAAAGACCAGCAGCAAGGTCAGGTCGAGCCTGCGGAGTTCTGATATGCTTAATTCAGACATGAACCTTATTCACTATCGTTTCTTTAACTTGCGGTATATCTGCGATGCATCGAATGAAGCAAGGAGAAACTACGATGCGCATCGCAATCATTGGCACAGGAAATGTCGGCAGGGCCATCGCGCTAGGGATGGCGGACAAAGGCCATGAGGTCATGCTGGGCTCGCGGGATCCGCAATCGGCCCATGTCGTCACGCTGGCGACCGACACCGGCGCGACGCCGATGCTGCCGGACGCCGCGGCTGCGGCGGGCGATGTGATCTTCCTCGCCCTGCCCTGGCGCGCCGCTGAAAGTGCGGTCAAGGCGCTCGGGTCGCTGGAGGGCAAGGCCGTCGTCAACTGCATGCTCCCGCTTGGCATGATTGACGGCACGCTGGGCCTGACGGTTGGTTACGCCACCTCGGGCGGCGAGATCGTCCAGGGCTGGTTGCCGGGCGCGCACGTGGTCGAGACGTTGGGCCAGGTTAGCGCCGAGATCATGGCGCGCAACGACCACCTGTCTCGCCGCCCCGTCATGTTCATGGCTGGCAACGACGATGGGGCCAAGACGCAGGTCGCCGCGCTGCTGACGGACCTTGGGTTCGAGGCGCTCGACACGGGCGACATCACCAAGTCGCGCCTGCTGGAACCCTACGGCATGGTCTGGCTCAATCAGGCCCTGGTGCGGGGCAAGGGGCGCAATTGGGCCTTTGCTGCGGTGGAGGGCTGAGCCATGTCACTTGCCGGAGCCCATATTCTGATCGTCGGTGGGACGAAGGGCAATGGTCGCGCTGCGGCCGTTGCAGCCCTTGCCGCTGGGGCACGCATCGGCGCCACCGGGATGTCGGGCTGATCGTTCCCACGCGTGCCACCTGATAGGCGGTTCGAATTTCGGTCCAGTAAATGCCGTTTCCAACAGACATGACCACGCTAAACCGCTCAATAAAGGAGAGACCCTTGAAGATCCTCGCACTTGCAGCAAGCACGAACAGCCAGTCGATCAACAAGAAACTGCTGTCCCACGCCATTGACATCGTAAAGGGCGAAATTGAGACGGATGCTGAAATCGAATTGCTTGATCTCAATGATTTCGAAATGCCTCTTTACAGCGCCGACCGCGAACTGTCAGGCGGTATCCCAGAACCTGCGCACCGCTTTCACCAGCAGATTAAGGGGTCGGATGCGTTGCTGTTTTCCTTTGCTGAACACAATGGCAGCTACACGGCGACCTTCAAGAACCTGTTCGACTGGACATCGCGGATCGAAAAAGTCGCCGGTGTGTCTAACGTCTATCATGGCAAGCCAATGGTTTTGCTCTCGACTTCGCCTGGACCTAAAGGCGGCGGCAATGTTCTGGAATTTGTCAGAAGAACTGCCCCGTTCTTTGGAGGAGACGTCAGAAGTGCGCTTTCTGTGCCCGCGTTCTACCAGGCGTTCGACTTGGAAACTGGGCAGCTGACTTCGCCGGATATGCGGGCGGCACTGCACGATACGCTGGCCGCATTTCAGACCTCCACCCTGCGTCAAGCGGCAGCAACCTAAAATTGGTTCGAAGCTACCCACTCAAAACGTCGGAGAGCCCAAAATGACAATGACACTAATTTTACCGATTTTACTCGGTCTCTTCCTATGTGGTCTAGGTATCTACTGTGCTTTTGCTTCGGTTGAAAAATATGCGAAATTTTACGGAATTGCAGGCGATGGTTCAGCCATTCGAGGCTGGATGTTATCTAAGGGGGTCCGAGATTTCACACTAGGCATAATGACTTTCGTACTATGTTTATACCACCCAGAAGGTATGAAATACTTTGTGCCTTTGATTCCAATTATTACCATTAGTGACGCCATTATCACAGCTAAATTCAGCAAAATTGGCATTAAAGCGGCTATACCACATATTGGAGGAACTTTGCTGATAAGCTTTTTGGCAATTTATCTGCAATAACATCGGTATCGCCGGTGGCGGTGGCGCGGGCGGATTTGCGCTGTCCGGCAGCTTTTCCGCCGGCAAGGCCCTCAGCGTCGGCCAGGGCGGCGGCGGTGGAGTCGCCGGCGACGTGGTCGTCAACAACAGCGGTGCGATTTTTGTCGGACCGAGTAATACGTCGATCAACCTGCCGGTGCTTCCGATTGAGGTGCCGACGTCGGCGGCGCAGATCAAGAGCATCATCGATGGCCATCCGAATCAAGAAGGCCGAGATGAAGCTCCTCGACATCGAGGGTGAGGCATTCCATCCCGACTAAAACTATACGATCAATCCGCGCATCCCCAGAGAACCGCAGCGGTTATCGCTGCGAGCGTCCAAAGCGCGGAGGTCCGCGTCTCGGAAAGCGAACTCAATATCAGCCGCATAGGAGAACCGTACGAAAACTAATGTCGCAGAGTGGCGAATCGCGAACATCGCCGCGCCGCAGCGGAACCGACGCGATCGGGGCACGGCGGACTCAGGGCCGACACGCCGGGAAGGTCGCGATTGACCCAACGCTGCATTTCGAGAACTACTGTCCAACCTGAGTGGGAGTCCAGACAAAAGCCGAATGCGTGCCGCGTCTGCACGGGGCTTGTCATAAACCGGCGATTAGGCCAGATTTGTCCTCGGACCCGCGTCCATCTGGGGGATGCCGGTCAAAGCCGCTGCAAGAACCAATGGGTCGCTATGTCGGGTCCTGTCTACGCTCTGAACCTTTTCACGGTCAGCAATCGCGACGAATATATGGCCTATTCAAGGCGCTCCGTCCGCGAAGTGGTGGCGCATGGTGGGCGCGTTGTGGCGTTGGGAAAGTTCCGTGAGGCGGTGACTGGAGAGATTGCGCCGCGTCAAGTGATGATCGTTGTCGAGTGGGCATCGAAGCAGGCGTTCGACAGCTATCTAGACGATCCGACGCTCCTCGAACTTCATTCGCATCGCGAAAACGGAACCGCAGATTATGTCTGGCATCTTTTCGACAAGCTCGACGACTTGCGGCCGGTCCTGAAATGACTTCGGTTTGCTAGCCCGGCCTATTCATGAAGGTTTTGATTTGAGGCTTGTCGCCAAACAGTAAGATTTGCACTCTCGGCCGCCTTAATAACCGCGCGCGCAGGCTCGGAATTGCCGCCGGTCGCTGACCAGACACGAGGTATTTCCACACATTACGGCGAAGATTGTCAACGCCGGAAAGATTCTGCAGCGTTTCGCCGGAGCAAAAGTGCAGCAGTTGTGGAAGCAACAAGGCCTCCGATCCGGGGGAAACCAGAATTCCCCGTTCTGCCAGCAAATCTTCGACATCGTGAAAGCTCAGGGTGAATCTGAAGTAAAGCCAGATCGCCTGATGGATGATTTCGCGTGGAAACCGATAACCGCTGTAGCGGATTTTCTTCATTGCATCGGACTACTGGATCGCTCCAGGGGCGGCAAGTTGCTTCGCCGTGACAAAGCCCGGCTGAGCCATCACGCACGCGCAATTCTGCACCATATGCCCAGCCTCTATCTCTATCAGGGTCGGCTCGACTTTCGCGCATTCTGGCGTCGCAGTCGGGCAACGCGTGTGAAAGCGACAGCCTGATGGCGGCGCTATTGGCGAGGGCAATTCACCCTGGATGACGTTGGCGAAAGCGGCGCCGCGTGCGTGCGTCGACAGTGCCGCTGCGTAGAGCGCTTTGGTGTAGGGATGGCGGGGATTGCTGAAGAGCTCCTTGCCCGGGGCCATTTCGACGATCTGACCGAGATACATCACGGCGACCTGATGGCTCATGTGACGCACCGTCGCGAGATGGTGCGCGATCATCACATAGGAGAGACCGAGCTTGTCCTGCAGGTCTTTCAGCAGATTGAGAATCTGCGCGCGGATCGACACGTCGAGCGCCGAGACGGGTTCGTCGAGCACCATCAGGCGCGGATTGAGGCTGAGCGCGCGCGCAATCGCAATGCGCTGGCGCTGGCCGCCGCTGAACTGGTGCGGATAGAGATCGGCCTGTTCGGGGCGCAGGCCCACCTGCACCAGCAGTTCAGCGACGCGCTCCTTCAACTCCGCAGCTGACATCTTGCGATTGACGACGAGCGGCTCAGAAATGATCGTCGAAACTTTCAGGCGCGGGTTAAGCGAGGACCACGGGTCTTGAAACACCGCCTGCACGGAGGAGCGGAATTTGCGCAGGCCTTCGCTATCGAGTTCATCGAGGCGCGCGCCGTCGAAATGCACGGAGCCTTCTGTCGGCGCTTCGAGATTGAGAATCATGCGCGCCGTCGTCGTCTTGCCACAACCGGATTCGCCGACGATGCTCAGCGTCTCGCCCTGCTTCACCTTGAAGGAAATGCCATCGACCGCGCGCACCGCGCCGGCGCGGCGCAGGCCGAAAAGCCCGCCGCGCACGGGGTAATGTTTGCGCACGTCGCGCAATTCCAGAATGATTGCGCTATCCGCCATTTTTATCGTGCTTCCAGCAGGCGGCGCGTTGGCCGGGGGCGACTTCAAACATGGGCGGTGCGCGCTCCATGCATCTGGCGTGCGCATCGACGCAACGCGGCGCGAAGCTGCAGCCTTTCGGCAAGGCGTGCAGCGCGGGCGGTTGTCCGTCGATGCTGTAGAGACGCTCTACGTCGACATCGAGATCGGGCACGGAGCGCAGCAGCGCTTCGGTATAGGGATGCGCCGGACTATCGAAAAGTTGCTGCACCGGCGCGAGTTCGACAATGCGACCCGCGTACATCACGGCGACGCGATCACACATGTTGGCGACGATGCCGAAATCGTGCGTGACAAAGAGAATGGCGAGGCCCTCGCGGCGCTGCACGTCGCGCAGCAGCGAGAGATATTGCGCTTGCACGGTTGCATCGAGCGCTGTCGTGGGCTCGTCAGCAATAAGAATTGTGGGCGTGCCTGACACGGCAATGGCGCCGCCGACACGTTGGCGCATGCCGCCGCTCATTTCGTGCGGGAAAGCGTCAATGCGGGTTTCAGGCGCGGGAATGCGCATACGACGCAGGTGAACCGCCCCGGGTTTACCGGAGGGTGATTTGTTCAACGACTAGGCGACCATATCGAGTGTGTTCAGGTTTGCATAGAACGCCTCCTCTGCTTCTGCGGGGGTGATGTATCCGATGGAGCCGAGAAGTCGGCGGTTGTTATACC
>CAMDKB010000212.1 GCA_945901195.1 Rhizobium sp. Q54 | reverse complement strand
ACTGGTATAACAACCGCCGACTTCTCGGCTCCATCGGATACATCACCCCCGCAGAAGCAGAGGAGGCGTTCTATGCAAACCTGAACACACTCGATATGGTCGCCTAGTCGTTGAACAAATCACCCTCCGGTAAACCCGGGGCGGTTCAGACCATCAGATGGATGGCCGCCATGGCAAGCCCCGCGACCATCAGCGAGATGATCAGCGATACCACCAGGATGTTTCTCGCATACGTCAACATTGCCTCACGCAGAGGGTTTTCGTGCAGGGTGATTTCGACAAATTGCGCACCCATGGGCGCATCGCCGACTACGCTGATGACTCGATCCCGTCCCGCGCTCACGGTGCCCCATGCCGCCAGGATGGATTCGATCGGCGAGGCCTCCCGCAGATCATAGCGATCCTCCACCATCGGCGGCATGTCTGAGACCGCGAGCAGCCGGCGGATATCTCCACGCTTGATAGCGATGGATTGCGCGCCGACGCTGGAAAGCAATTCCATTTTCAGTTCATCGGGCACCATCGCATCTGGCGCAGCTTCCAGCACCAGTGCGGCAGTATAGGCAGCGCTCAGCCTGTCGCGCAGCCAATTGTTCCGGAAATTCGCTATCGACGGGACGAAAACCGATATTTCCGCCAGCATTACGAATGTGATGGTCAGCAGCAGAACGCGCGTAGCCAGCCCGAAAGGCAGGCGAATACGCTGCCTCCGGTTTTCGCTCGCGCTGCTGCTGTTCGCCTTCGTCATAAAATGGGCCTTAACCTTTCAACCAAATTTGCGCAGGAAGCGTAGAACCGTACCGAGCCACGGATTGCCTAGGCTTTTTTGATAGTGCGTCGCGGCAGCGCGTTTGGAAACCTCCTGGAGTGTGGGATATGGAAGCACCAAGCCCGCGATATCCTGAATCTTCATCTTTTTGGTGATTGCGAGCTGCCAGAATCCGATCAGTTCTCCCGCATGCCGGCCCGCAATGCCCGCACCGAGAATCACATCCTTCGCGGAGGCGACGATCTTGATATGGCCGGTCACGGCATGCTCCGCCTGAGCGCGATCATTCTCCGAAAATGGCCAGCGGTAGATATTAACGTGACCGTGGGTGGCGCGCGCCTGCGCCTCCGAAAGACCGGCCATCGCGATTTCCGGATCAGTGTACGTCACTCGTGGGATGAGGCGAGGCTCCAGCTTAACGGGCAGCCGAAACAATGTTGCGCGCAGCACCAGACCCGCGTGGTAATTGGCGGCATGAGTGAATGCGGCCTCTCCCGTCACATCGCCGATGGCATAAATGCGGCGGTTCGACGTGCGCAGGCTTTTCGAGACCTTGATGCCTTTGCGATCAAATTGCACGCCTGCTGTTTCAAGGCCCAGATTGTGCACATTGGGATTGCGGCCGGCTGCGATCAACAAATGCGAACCGTCAATTGTTTCTTCGATCTCATGCCCGGCAAGCACAACACGTGCTCCGCCGCCGCGCGCCTCCACCCGGGCGATCTTGACGTTCAAGCGAATATCGACGCCTTCCGCCCGCAATTGGGCGATGGCTACCTGCGCAAGCTCTGGATCTTCACGCGAAAGGGCATGGGCCCCTTCCAGTATGATCACATCGGCACCGAGGCGGCGGAAGGCCTGCGCCAGTTCCATGCCGATGGGGCCGCCGCCGATTACGACCAAACGGGAGGGCAGCTCCTCTAGATCGAACACGGTCTCATTGGTCAGGAAGCGAACCTGATCAAGGCCCGCAATGGGCGGGGTTGCAGACGATGATCCAGTGGCGATCACAAAGCGACGCGCCTTCACCTGAAAGCTGCCTGCTTCCAGGGTGTCCTTTGAAATAAACTTGCCCGCCGCGCGGATGACTTTCACGCCCATGACGGTGAACCGGGCTTCGCTGTCATTATGAGCGATGGCCGCGATAACGTCATGAACATGGTCATGCACCCGGCTCATATCGACACGCGGTTCGACGGCGTGAATGCCGAATTTCTCACCTTCGCGCATCGCTTGCGCTATGTGGCCCGCCGCAATCAGCGCCTTGGAAGGCACGCAGCCATAGTTCAGGCAATCGCCGCCCATCTCGCCTTTTTCGATGACTACGACAGGTACGCCCATAGCCGCCGCCGCAGCGGCAACGCTAAGTCCGCCGGAGCCCGCGCCCACGATGCACAGGTCGGGCGTCAGTATTTCGCTCATGCTTGCGTTCCAGTTCCAGCGCCCGAGGCCTCTGGCGTGCGCCCCCGCCATTTCTTCAATAGCACAGGAATGAGCGCCGCAAGCCCGATGGCGGCAAAGCCAAGGATCATCTCCTTTGTCACGAGCGATGCTGGAGTCAGGCTCAGCTTGCAGCCCTGGCCTCCAGCCGCAAGACAGGCCTCGTGGGCGTGTTTTTGCGCCATGACGACAGAATCGAGGCCAGCGCCAGCGAGCGAATAGGCATAGGTGCCGGGGATGACGCCCACAAATGTAGTCCAGGCGAACGTGGTCAAAGGCACCCCCAACAATGCCGGGGCAAGATTGACCAGCCAGAACGGAAACACCGGCACGAGTCGCAGAAACAGCATGTAGGAGGGCGCATCTTCCTTGAAGCCATCGCGCATGCGGTCGATCCACGGGCCAGTTCTGCGGGAAAGCGATATGCCCAGCGAAGACCGGGCGATCAGAAACACCATCGTGGCCCCGATGGTGGCCGAGACTACAGTCACTGTCCCACCCAGCCAGCCACCAAACAGAAAACCGCCGGCGATTGTGAGCAGCAGTGCGCCCGGAACCGAGAGCGCCACCGCGCACACATAGACTGCTGCATAGATCAACAGAGATCCGATTATGTGTTGGGAAGTGTAGGCTGCGATTTGCGTCCTGCTTTGCAGGAAATATTCGATCGACAAATATTTGGTCGCGCCGCTCGCCAGAACAGCCAGCAAACCAGCCGCAAGCACCGCCAAAGGCAAGAAGCGTTTCCATTTTACGCTCTTTGAAGCCTCGGTCGCGGGGATTTCTATGATGGGCGGCACTACCTGCATACGCCCACCATAGCGCACTTTGGCCGTTCATAAACGGGGGTGATCTGACAATCTTGCGAGGCCCTCGTGACTGTCGGGCCGGTGTCTGCGGTTCTGGCGCGCTCAAGGTGTGCTATTGCCTGCATTTCGAATTTACGCGAAGGTGAAAACTTGAGGCCGCTTCCATGAAGGATGGGCCGCAGAATCTGATAAAATTCATCAGGGAGTGAAAATATGACAGACACCACACGTCCAGCGTCTGCCTTGCGCAATGATCTGGGCCGCGAGCAACCGCAGGGTCCGCTGGCGCAAAAGGCGGGCTTTGGCAGCGACGTGGTGGCCGAGACGCTGCACGCTCTTGATCTGCCCTATATAGCGCTGAACCCTGGCGCGAGCTATCGCGGCTTGCACGATTCCATCGTGAATTATCTCGGCAATTCTCAGCCGGAAATGCTGCTCTGCCTGCATGAAGAACATGCGATCCATATCGCGCAGGGCTATGCCAAGGTAACCGACAAGCCGATGGCCGCCGCCGTCCATTCCAATGTCGGCCTGATGCACGCGAGCATGGCGATCTTCAACGCCTGGTGCGATCGCATGCCAATGGTGATCATGGGCGCCACAGGCCCTGTTGACGCCGCCGTGCGCCGTCCCTGGATCGACTGGATTCACACATCGCGCGATCAAGCCTCGATGATCCGCCAATATGTGAAGTTCGACGACCTGCCCGGCTCGCCTGCCGCCGCACGGGAAGCGCTGGTGCGCGCCAAATGGATTTCCGAAACCAACCCGAAGGGTCCGGTTTATATCAACCTCGACGTTACCTTGCAGGAAGCGCCGCTGACCAAGGATCTCCCGCCTTTCGATGTGAACCGCTTTGCGCCGCCCGTGCAGGTCGGCCCGTCCGCGCAGCAGGTTGAAACGCTCGCTGCGCTCACCCGCAAGGCCAAGCGCCCGCTCATCGTTTATGGCCGGTTCTCACGCTCCGAAAAGGGCTGGGCCGACCGCGTTGCCCTCGCCGAAAAGCTCGGCGCTGGTGTCTTCACCGATCTAAAGGTTGGTGCGACATTCCCCACCGATCATCCGCTGCATATCTGCGCGCCTGGCATGGGCAAGAACGAAGCTGCTGCTGCCGCACTGAAAGCTGCCGATCTCATCCTCGCCTTTGACGTTGTTGACCTCGGCGGCCTGTTCAGGAGCAATCTCGGCGACGCTGCGCCGAGCGGCAAGATTGTGCATGTGTCGATGGATCACCGCGTTCACAACGGCTGGTCGATGGATCACCAAATCCTTCCGCCGGTTGATCACTTCATCTCGGCTGATGCAGATCTGACGGTCGCCACGCTCGTGGCTGCACTTGCGGACGTGAAGGCCCCTGCCCTCAAGGCACGCGAGCCGGTGAAGCTCGAAATACGCGCCGATAACGAACGCCCTCTTGTGCGCGATCTTGCGCTCACTCTCAAAAAGGCGCTGGGCAGCCGCAAGACCTGCGTGATGTCTACATCCATCGCCTGGCATGAAGACTGGTGGCCGATGCATCATCCGCTCGACTACACCGGCGGAGCGGGTGGCGGTGGTCTGGCAGCTGGCCCCGGCATATCAGTCGGCGGCGCCCTCGCGCTGAAAGGCACGGACAGGATGGCGGTCGGCGTTTGCGGCGACGGCGATTTTCTGATGGGCTGCACATCCGTATGGACCGCCGTTCGCTACAAGCTGCCACTGCTTCTGGTCATTTCCAACAATTCGTCGTTCTACAACGATGAATTGCATCAGGAGCGCGTCGCCATTGCCCGCAATCGCCCGGTCGAGAACAAATGGATCGGTCAGAAAATGATTGAGCCCGACGCAAATCTCGCATTGATTGCGCAGGGTCAGGGTGCGGTTGGCATTGGCCCGATCCATACGATCGGCGAATTGCCGGCGGCCTATGCCAAAGCCATAGCGGTAGTGGAAGCTGGTGGCGTCGCGGTGGTCGATGTGCGCGTGGTCCCCGGCTACGCGTGATTGCTGGTGACTTTCCTATCCGAAGCGGTCTTTCCTATCAAAATCCACTACGGCAGCGCGTCTAAACTGGCAGCGCTGCCGTTTTGCGTTGATGGTCAGCTGCACCAGCCGGCCCGGCGACCGCCCTGATAGGGACCAGCATGGCCGCCAGCCAGCAGGAGTTGGCCTACATCGTCCACGGCCTTGTCATGGCTTATCACAGCCACATCCGCGAGCACCCGTCCGGCATATTTATCCAGACTGACAGCCGTGAGTATGACAGCGCCTGAATGGAGAATATCTTCCAGCGTCTGTGAGGCCTCGTCGGCAAGCTGTGCTTCTGCGGGACACCGCGCCTTCCGCTCGGGCGCATCAATATTGCGCAAGCGAATTAGCGTCGTGATTTCCTGACCGAACCAGACGCGCAATCGGCCCTCGAATGTGTCGCCATCAAGAACGCGCACCACTTCCACAGCAATTGGACCGGGCAGAGGCGACCTGCGCAAAGGCGCTGGAACATAATATGAATTTGCAGATTTTGGGTTCGCTCTTGCGGCTTCTGATTCTGCGGGTGCGCTTGCGTTTGCGGGCAAGTCCGGTGGCGCTGCGGCCGTGACCGAAGTCTCCAGAGCTACAGGAACATTCGCCACAGCAAGGCAAAGACAAACGCCCGCTGCCGCCAGAAGGGCAGCGGAGAACACCAGATGCGGGAACCGAATCGCCAACGCGCGCATAACTCCCACTGTCATAAAACCTATGTATACGTCAATATTCCTACAATCTTAGGGCGTATTTTCTATCAGTCTCGCGTAAGCTCATCTTTACCCCGTTCCCTCACGTCGCAAATCGCGCTACCGGTCGGGCACAAGGGAGCTGCGCAAGTCACCATGACAAAAATCGCCACATCGAGAGCCGCATGGCTTGTGCTCGCAACGGGATTTCTGATTCTGTTCATCGGCGGTGGCGCGCGCTTGGCGATTGGCCTGACCCTGAAGCCGATGGTCAGCGATCTCAACTGGACCCGTAGTGACCTGGGCGTCGCTGTTTTCGTCTTTCAGACCGTGACAGCCTTTGCCATGTTCTATTCGGGCCGACTCGCGGATCGTGCGAGCCTGAAAGCCATGTTGGCCTGGGGACTTGTCGTTTCGGGCGCCAGCATCGGCGCGATGAGCCTGGTGACGCAGCCGTGGCACGCACTGCTGCTGTTTGGCATTGTCTATGCCGTCGCCAATGGGATTATCTCCATGTCTCCCGTGGGCGTCATGGTGACGCGCGCTTTTCCTGATCGAGCCGGCTTTGCCAATGGCGTCGCAAGTGCAGGGATGAGCGTTGGGCAACTCGTAATTATCGCGGTGCTGGCGGCCGTTCTGGTCAGCATCGGCTGGCGTTCGGTCTTTGTCTGGGTCGGCCTTGCCCATTTGCTGTTTCTGCCGCTGATCCTTTATGCCGTGCCCGGCAAGGAAGCGACTGCGCGGCAAGGTCCAGGGCCGGTTCGCGAGGGTATGAGCCTCACTGAGGCCATGCGCACCCGTCAATTCTGGCTGCTCATCGTGATCTATGCAGTCTGCGGTCTCAATGATTTCTTCGTCTCGACACATGTCGTCGCTTTCGCTCTCGATCGTGGCGTCAGCACGTTTCTGGCCGGCAATCTCCTGGCTTTCATGGGCATTGCCGGTCTTGTCGGTGTCATTGCAGCGGGCATGTGGGGTGATAAAACCGGACCCGTCTTCGGCACAGCCGCGTCTTTTGTTGCTCGTATCGCCGCGTTCCTGCTCGTGATGGTGGATCAATCGCAGCTCTCGGTCGCCATTTTCTCGCTGGTGTTTGGCATCACCTTCCTTGTAACAGCACCACTGACGGTCTTGTTCATTCGCGATTCCTTCGGGCTCAAAAACATGGGCGCGATCGGCGGAATCATCGTGATGGTGCACCACATCTGCGGCGGATTTGGCGCGTGGATGGGGGCTGCGGTTTTTGATCGCAACGGTGATTACACGGCAGCATTTGCGGTGATGTTTGCGGCCAGTCTCATCGCGCTGGTTGCGACATTGTTCTACAAGCCATTTAAAAAAACATTGGCAAAGTCATAGTCCACAACATGATCAAACAGACCAGCCTTCACGAACAAGCGTTGTTGAATCTTGAGGAAGCCGCCCGGCGGCTCGGATTGAGCGATGCTGCTGTTGCGCATTTGCGGATACCCGAAGAAACCACGCAAGTCCGGCTCACCATTCCGATGGACGACGGCTCACTACGTTCGTTCACCGGATGGCGATGCCGGTATGATTCCAAACGGGGTCCGACCAAGGGTGGTGTGCGGTTTCATCCCGCATCCTGCCTTGATGAAGTCATGTCGCTCGCCTTCTGGATGACATTCAAATGCGCGCTGCTGGCGCTCCCTTATGGCGGCGGAAAAGGCGCGATCCGCGTTGATCCTGCTACATTGTCCCGCGCTGAGCTCGAACGCTTGTCCCGAGCTTTCATCAAGCAATTGTTTCATGTTGTGGGTCCAGAGCGCGACATCATCGCGCCCGATGTGAACACGAATGCGACTGTCATGGGCTGGATGACTGATGAATATTCGCGCATCGTCGGGCGGCCTTCGCCCGCTGTCGCCACTGGCAAGCCGCTGGATCAAGGGGGGTCGCTGGGGCGCGAAGATGCCACGGGACGTGGTGGATTTTATTTGCTGCGCAGGCTCGAAAGCCAGCTGGGACTTGACCGGGACGCACGCGTTGCTGTGCAAGGCTTTGGCAATGTTGGCCTGCACATGGCGCGTCTTCTGCACGAAGCCGGTTATCGCGTCGTCGCTGTTTCCGATTCCCGTGGCGCAACACATAACGCTGAAGGCCTCAACATTCCGCTTCTGATCGCGCACAAAACGGCGGGCAACGACGTCGCCTCTTTTGCTGGAGGCGAAAAGTTCAATGCATCCGATCTCGTGGCGA
>CAMDKB010000211.1 GCA_945901195.1 Rhizobium sp. Q54 | reverse complement strand
ATCCTACGACGACATCCTCGACCATTGCTGCGACGCTTGGAACAAACTCGTCGAGCAGCCATGGCGTATCATGTCCATCGGCTTGCGAGATTGGGCCCACCAATGCTGATCAGCGGGAACTGGTATTACACTCGACAACGACCACCCCTCAGAGCTTGCATGGCCGTTTTTCGCGATTTGGGGAGCTCTGTTCGCCGGTGGCTTGATGGCGACATGGCGCTATTTCTTCGAACCCGGCGTCAGTAACCTCATGGTCGTCGTGGGCGCATGGAACACATTCAACATGCTCATTGCTGGCGCCGCACTGGGTTCGGTCGCCGAACGCAAGCAGCCGGACCGGCATCCGCGTCTGACAATCAACCGCAAGGGCATGTTCCAAACCGATGGGTTAAAGATCCCCGTTGCCATCGAAAACGTCTCAGCCGGCGGCTGCGCCCTGCGCCCAATTGACGACACTCAATCACTTGACTGGAAAATTGGCGAAACCGACGGCAGGCTTTGGGTTGAGCCGATGGGCGAAGTGATCAAGGACGAAACGATTCCAATCACTCTCAGACATGTCTCGTCCAACAAGGGACAATCCCTCTACGGGTTCGAGTTTCCCGAACTCAAATCTCCAGAATACTATGTTCTCGCCGACCTGATGTACGCAGATTCCGAAGCTTTGCCACGTTTCCTCAAGTCACGGCGAGTCCACAAGAACGTGTTTGCAGGCACTTGGCAATTCATCTTCTGGGGATCGGTAGAACCGTTCCGGGCCCTCTCCTATATGCGTAAAAAGGCTCACGAAGAAAGCGCGCCCGCGACAGAAGCTGCAAAAGAGCCGGAAATTCCGCATGTGGAAACCACGATGCTCCGCAAGCTCATCACTCTGGCATCCACCAAAGACGCGCCCGCGCCTGCAAAGCCGGCCTCAACCGGCGCGAAGGTGGCCTGATGGTCGGTAAGTGCCAAATTAAACTCACGCTGCTCCGTTTGCGGGCACTGGTTCGGCCTTCGCTGGCTACGCTTATCTTTGTCGTTGGCGGCAGCGCTGGCGCGCAACCCATCTTCACAACCGCACCACAACATCTGCACGGCATCAAGATTGCCCCGCCTGCTCCACGGCAGGAAGCCGCGCCTCAGCCACGGCCCATGGCCGAACCACAATCGCCACTTCCTGCGCCGCTGCAGGCTCCCGCTCAGCAGGCCGCACCGCGCATGCTCGCGATTCCCGGATTTCCCGTAAAACCGCAGGAAGCGCAACAAGTCACGCCTTCACCTGCTCCGCAATATGTCGCGCCTCAGCCGGTAGCGCCGCAACCTGCCCCGGCATCGCCCATCATTGCCAGACCTGCTGAACCCGGCGTGTCGCCATTGCCTGGCGCTCAGGTCCTCGCGCCCGCCGGTCCGAGCGCTGTCGCTGGCTCATCAGGCCCGGTGAAGCAGGCAGGGCAGATCATTCGCCATCTCACAAACAACATACAGGGCTTTCGACTGTCCGGCGAAATCGGCTCTTCGGAATGGCCCGTGTATTTCACGCAGGCGCAGACGCAGCAGAAACTGCAATTCCAGCTCGGCTATCTCACTGCGGTCTCGGTCATGCCGGAAGCGTCCTATCTGAAATTGATCATCAACGACATAGTCGTTGGACGCGCCAACATCCAGCCGACCCAGGGCGTGCGCACGGTTATCTTCGATATCCAGCCAGGCCTCGTGCAACCGGGGTTCAATTCCGTGCGCCTCACTGCCGAACAAACCCATCGTGTCGATTGTTCTCTTAACGCGACATACGAGCTTTGGACCCAGATTGATCCGGGCAAGACAGGCTTTGTTCTCCCCGCCGGTGATGCCGGAGCAACGGGCTTTGCCGATCTTGCGGCCCTGCCCCCGGATGAACAGGGCGCCCTGCCCATTCGGATTGTACTTCCTGGAAAGACAACGCCGCAACATCTGGAACGGATCATTCGTTCGGTGCAGATGATTTCCCTCGTCGGGCGCTTTGAGCAACCCGTTGTCGACATCGGACCTATTGCGACCGGTCAATACGGCATAAACTTGGTGATCGGAGCGTCCACCTCTATCACGGACGTCCTGCTCGCCGCACGGACCGGCCCCATCGATGGACCACGTGCGATCATCGTTCCTTCGACTGGCGGACGCAGGACAACGGTTATCATTACGGGCCGGACTGATGAAGAAATCGATCTGGCTTTTAACCAATTGACGCTTGCCAATCAGACGCGCGGCACAACTGCCGGCGTTCGGGCAGCGCGCTCTTTCCCCGGCTACCGCATCGATGGCGGGCAACGCGTCAGACTCAGCGAAATGGGCATTCGGAGCCAGGAATTTAGCGGCAGATTATTCCGCACCGGCTTCAACCTGATCATGCCGCCGGACTTCTACGCTGCCGATTATGGCAAGGCGACACTTGATCTTGCAGGCGGATATTCGGCCGGTCTTACCAATGCGGCGCAGATCATCGTCAGCGTCAATGGGCGTAATGCCGTGAACCAGAAGATGCCGAAGTCCGGCGGCGACGTGTTCAAGCAAAATCCGATACCACTGCAACTCGGCCATCTCCAGCCGGGCCTCAATCGCATCGAGATCGAAGCGCAAGTACCTGTCGCCGAAGACGAGGCGTGCGATCCGCTCGCCGCAATCAATGGTCGCAAACGCTTCCTCTTTCTCGATTCGACCGAATTCGAACTTCCGCGGATCGCACGAATTGCCCGCGTGCCCGACCTCGCCATCACAGCCACTGGCGGCTTCCCCTTCACAGGCGGCTCCATGCGGCCCAATCTTTATCTGCCAACGCCCGATCGACATGCCATCGCGGCGACGGCAACTATGGCCGCACATCTTGCCATCGCGGCGGGCGCGCCTATCGATTTCCGCTTCATGGTCACGCGGCCGGCTCCCGGCTCCGGCCCAACCCTGATGATGGCGCCGTTCATGTCGCTGGATGCCGACACAATGGCGTCCGTAGGCTTGCGGCGCGATGACATCCATGCGCAATGGCAAGAACGTCTCAACGAAGTGCCGCGCGGTTCAGGTGAGGACGGACTTTCGGAAGGGGAACAGATCGCGCGAAATCGCCTTGTCTTGCAGCGCAATTTCCCTGCTGCCTGCCATCTGCCCAAGCCACCGGGCGGCTTCAAGGCGGCGTTCATGTTCGATCGCATGCCGGTCGGATCAGTTCCCAAAGAGAATGCAGCCAATCAGACCGACCTGTTCGAGGAATGGGACAATCGCATTCGCAGCCAATCACGCGTCATGGGCCACATTTCCGGCTTTGTCCGTGCCATCAGTGACTGGTTCCGCGGTACCTATAGCAGTGCGCGGGTCTGGATCGACAAGCAACTCGACATCTCCGGCGCAGGCTCGCCCATCACGCCCGAATCGTCATTGATCCTGGCTCAGAATATTCTTGGCGACTCAACCGATCATGTCTGGACGATCGTTACCGCCCCCAACACAGGCCTGCTGGCGCAATCTGTGTCGTGCCTCGTTGATCCACGCGTATGGCGTCAGATCGCCGGCCGCATCGCCGTCTTGAATGCTGGCGATGGTACGGTAGCGACCATAGCGGCAACCGATTCCAGGCTGATCCCGACGCAGCCTTTATCGGTGCGCAACGTAAGGCTCATCGTTGCCGGCTGGTTTTCACTCAACAGCAAGATATACGTCCTCACAGCATTGATCATTGCTCTGCTTCTTGCTGCAAGCACGCAAGTGTTCTTGCGCCATGTGGGGCGGAGGACGGAATGATGCGCTGCTCTCTGCTTAAGATCGTCCTTTGCGCTTCGTTTCTCGGCTGGTCAATCCAGACCGTCGCAGCACAGACGCCTGCGCCACAAAGGCCTGCCGGGGAACAGCAGGAAAAAGAGCTCGCCCTCAATGCACGCGACATACCGCTTGGCGGAGCTTTGAAATCTCCGCGCTTCTGGCAAGCCTACAAGGCGCGCTTTATCACCACACAGGGCCGCGTGATCGACTCGGGCAACGGCATGGTCAGCCACAGCGAAGGGCAGGGCTACGCCATGCTGTTTGCCGTCGCGGCAAATGACAGGGAAACCTTTGACCGCATTTGGGGCTGGACCCGCGCCAACCTGATGGTGCGCGACGATCAATTGTTGGCATGGCGCTGGGAGCCCGGCCAACGCCCACCCGTCGCCGATATGAACAATGCGACAGACGGCGATATACTCGTCGCCTGGGCGCTGACAGAAGCGGCTGAAATGTGGACCGAACTGTCATATCGCATTGCGGCCCGCCGCATTGCAGTGGAAGTCGGCCGCAAGACAGTGGTCTTCAAGACCAGGATGGGTGCGCTTCTTTTGCCTGCCGTATCTGGATTTTCGGCACAGGACCGGCCGGACGGTCCGATCATCAATCTCTCTTACTATGTGTTCCCGGCTTTTCCACGCCTGAAAATCGTCGCGCCCGAATATGACTGGGCAGGTCTCGTGCAAACCGGGCTCGACCTTCTCAAGGCGTCCAATGCGAGCGGAGCAAAACTGCCCACTGACTGGATGTCCGTGCGCGAAAACGAAGTGAAGCCTGCTGACGGCTTTCAACCGCATTACGGCTACAATGCCATCCGCATACCGATCTACCTTGCCTGGGCGGGCATCGGGGAACGCGAGCACTATCGCGAGTTTCAGAACTGGGCGAAACGCAAGAGCAGTATATTGCCAATCGTCGACGTGAAAACGGGACGCGAAGCTGAATCCTTCCGTGAGCCTGGCTATGCCGCTGCGGCGCATATTCTTGACTGCATTGTCGCCAATGGCGTCACAAGCTCAGATCTTGGCGTACTTCGGGACGGCCAGAACTATTATCCCGCGACGCTGCAATTGCTGGCCGTGATCGCCGTTCAGATGAGGTACGCATCATGCATGCGCATCTGAGAAAACTGACTGCCAGCGCGTCAGTCTTCACGCTTTTGGGCATGAGTGGTCTTGCCGCGCAGTCGCAGCGTGAGGACTCTCTGCTCATCGAAATTCCCGCGGCGACATCTGCGCCCGCAAAACAACCCGCACGCACGCCTGCGGTAAATCCCTACGCCACGACTGCGCGCACGCCCGACAGTCTGCAACCGCAGAAGGCCGAGGCGCAGTCAGTACCGGCTGCACCTGCAAAGCCAGAAACGCAAACGGAGATTCAGCCGCGTATCATTCCGCTTGCAACCGACGGTCGCGGCCCGGATGAAAGCGCGCTGCGTTACTACGCATCGCTGCAACAAACCCAGCGCGCGCAGACCGAAATGAAACGTCTGCAGCGGCTTTATCCCGATTGGCAGCCACCGGAGAATGTTTTCAATACACCCGCGGCAGGGAGTGTTGATGAGCAACCGTTCTGGGATCTGTTTGCTGTCGGCAATATCGAGCAATTGCGCGCCGATATAGACAAGCGCATGAAGAAGGAACCGGGGTGGCAACCTTCCGCTGATCTCATGGACAAGATCCGGCGCAAGGAAACCCGGCTCAACATCACGGCCCTTTGGAAGAGCGGCAAGTTCAAGGACATCATCGCCTTCATCAAGGGCAGCAGCGAAGCGGTCGGCGAAGACACAGATGTCGACATCCTCTGGACGGTTGCGGAGGCTTACGCCAAGACCAAACAGACCGCTGATGCGCTAGGTATCTACAAGTCAATTCTGAAAAACAATCGCGAACCCGAACAGAGGTTGGCGACAGTGCAGAAGGCCATG
Source organism: Rhizobium sp. Q54 (assembly GCA_945901195.1). Classification (GTDB taxonomy): domain Bacteria; phylum Pseudomonadota; class Alphaproteobacteria; order Rhizobiales; family Beijerinckiaceae; genus Terripilifer. The sequence goes on along the minus strand of CAMDKB010000211.1, from coordinate 2,241 downwards.
TCCATTCTCCGCATGATCGATGTGGAGGAACTCATCGCCATGGCCAAGAGGGATTCGCGTGGACGCAGCGAATTCGATGGCATAGCGATCGACATTACACGCGGCCGCATCAGCGCTTTCTTGCATGACGAACGTGCCGAAACCATTCCCGAAGACGAGATGAAGGCCTTCGAGGAATACGCCAGCAAGGACAAGGACCCCAACCAGCCCGGCCTCGTCGCGTAGTATTATTACAAGACCAAGGTCTTCAGTCAGGCGCTGGAATGGTTCAAATACGCAATTGAGAAGGGCGGCGATTCCATGATTGCGCATGGCCTGGCGCACTCCCTTCGCGAACTGGGCATGTACAGGGAAACCGAAGAAGTCACTTACGCATGGCGCGAACCGCTGGTGAACAATTCCATTTTGTTCATCGACATTCTGGAACGCGACCTGACGAAGGAAGTTCCCCCCTATATCGAACCAGAGCGCCTGCTGCGGTATGCGCAGGTGACAATGGACAATGCCGCAGGCGAAGGCGCACAGGGACTTGCCTGGTATGCCTATAATTCCTGCCAGTTTCAGGTTGCCCATGAATGGTTCGAACGGGCTGTCGCATGGCTGCCCAAGGAAGCCACCGTCTACGGCTACGCCCTTACGCTCCAGAAACTGAAGAAGAGCAAGGAATTCTGGGACGTCATCAATCGCTACGACGGGCTGTTCCCGAAGGTGATCGATATCATCTATCCCGATGATCTCTACCATCCGCCGTCGCCCTGCGATCTGATGGAAGCCAATAATCATCAGCGCGCCCGCCAGAAGGTGAAGAACGGCCCCACCGTACCCGCGCCCTATGCGCCCGGTCAGCCGACTGCAGCCAATCCGTATGGCGCATCGCCCTATGCTGCGAACCCATATGCAGCCACGCCCTATCCGGCAGCGCCCGGAGCCGTCGCGTATGGCGGCGCTCCCGGAGTTGGGTTTGGACAGCCTGCAGCAATGCCCGGCATGCCGCCGGGCCAGCCGCCCAATCCCTATGCACAGCAGCAACTGGCCCCCGGACAGATACCCCAGCAAGGCTATCCACAGATGCAAGCGCCAGGACTAGCGCAGGGGCAGGCCGGCTATTATCAGAACCCCGGTCAAGTCTATCGCCGTGAACCGCAGATCGACCGCAAGAATTTCCCGATCTCGGTGGAGGCGCAAAATCCACTGCGTTTCTACCCGACCGGTCGCTATATGGGCCAGCAGCCACAGAGTGCGACGCGCATGATCGCGCCAACTTGGCCCGTGGTGAACGAACCGCAGATCGGCATGCGTACCCTTGTCGCGCGCCGTGTGCCGGATGTCGGCAAAATGCCCTATGAACGTTGGGGCTATACACTGCTGCCGGGATATAACGGGATCACCGTAGCCACCGGCCCCCATTCCGCTGAAAAAGCGCCTCAGGGATCATTGTGGACGACACTGCAGGCAAAGGACGCCGCCTCCACCAAACAAGGTGGCTTCGACGCTTTGCGTCAGGATGTTGCTGCACTGCTGCAGCGCATGGCTTCGATCCCGCGCGTGCCGCCGCCGGGTGCATCCATTTCCGGTCCTTGGCGGTCACCCGCACCCTATAAATCTCTTGAGCAACTTGAAGCTGAAGGTCTGGTCGCGCCGGCCAGCACCGGCGCCGGGCCTCCGGATATTCAACCTTCACTCACGCCGTCTGCAGCCACGTTGCCGTCAAAGGCCAATGGCCCCTTGGCTCAACAGCCATTGCCGGCAGGCGCGCAAAATCTGCCATTGTTGGCTACGAACCCCTCAGCGCCAAAACAGGCTGCGCCGCAGGAAGCCTTTCCTGCCCCCGAAGGGCGCGTCGAGAGCCACGCCAGGGACACACTCGGCCAGCAAGTAGCCGAACTCTACAATCGCAAGCTCTATCAGGAAGCGCTCGACGTTCTCGACAAGCGCATGAAGTTGACGCCCGAAACGACCGATCTCCGTCTGATCCGCGCATGGTCGCTTCTAAACATGCAGCGGGTCGAAGAAGCCAAGCACGTATTTGGGACCCTTGCATCAACCAGGCAGCCGCGTGCCTCGAACAACGACGCGTCCAACACCAGGACTAGGTAATACCATCTCCCTTGATGCGTGACTCGTTCTGGCTATCCAAATCAGTCGGTGTCTGATTCATTCGTGGCGAACGAGGAGGTTCGTCATGTCTTTGCCTATTCCCCTGCGCGCGGATTTCGACGCGAAAACGCTTCGGAGTTTGGC
>CAMDKB010000210.1 GCA_945901195.1 Rhizobium sp. Q54 | reverse complement strand
TCACATGGGCATCACTGTCAAAAATCTTCCCGTAATGGAGGATTTCTACACGCGTGTGCTGGGTTTCAAAGCCAGCGACCGGGGCATTGCGCGTGGCACGCCTCTGGTGTTTCTCACGCGCGAAGCTGCGGACCATCACCAGATAGTGCTGCAGCAATCGCGCACATCGGATGAGTCGACGATCAACCAGATCTCGTTCCAGATGTCCGCGATTGCAGGTCTACGCCGTATCCGGGACATTCTGGTGGCGGAAAAGGTCAAAGAGCTCCGGCTTGTCGACCATGGCCTGGCATGGTCGGTCTATTGCCTTGATCCTGAAGGCAACCGGCTGGAGTTTTTCGTGGATTCGCCGTTTTACGTGCAGCAACCGATGATCCAGGAACTGAACCTCGATCAATCCGAAGAAGGCGTGATTGAATCAACACGCAAGCAGTTCGCCAAGGATCCTACTTTCTGCACCCTGGCAGAATGGCGCAGCCGATTTGACGAATTGCGAGTGTAGACGCACGGCAAGGAAGCGAGGATTTAAAGAATGCCGTTTGCGGGAAATGGCGAGAGTGACGGGACTCGAACCCGCGACCTTCGGCGTGACAGGCCGACGCTCTAACCAACTGAGCTACACCCCCGCAAACCACCAGCGGGCTTTGGAAAGCCACCGAATGGCAGAGCGCCCGATTAGGCCAGAGGCCTTTTCAAGTCAAGGCCATTTGGGCGAGGAAAACCAATTCGGTGCTGTTCGCCTCAAAATGCCGGCACGGAAAACTTCCAGCGGCGCAAATCGGCCTGCGAGGCTACCCGGATTGCTTCGGGCTGAATGGATTCGGCACTGCGGATAATCTCGGCGCTGACGCCCATCTGCCGCGCGTAACGCGACAGACGGTCCGCAAGCTCCTTGTTGTTATATGTCTTCTGCAACCCGTTGGGCTGATCGCCGCTGCCGCCAAACCGCTCAAACGCGAACATGCGATGCAGCACTATGCGGCTTTGCGGCGGGACGACGCGCGTTTTCGCCCCCATCAGAGCATAAACACATGCAGAAGCGCAGGTCGCTGCCGAAAAATCATTGGTGCTGCCACCCGGATTGACCCGGCCAACCACAGCCGCCGCACCAAGCTGGCGAAACAACAACCCCAGCCGCATGGACGAAACGACGAGCCCGCCTGGCGAATCAACAAAAATCACCGCGCGCATGCGCTTGTTGCGCGAACCCTGGGCCTGAACGAACCGGAGAAAATCTTCCGGCGTAGTGGATACGATTTCGCCACGCGCCGTAATGACTTGCACGCAATTGGAGCCACAGGTCGCGGCATTGCCAACCTGCGCAACTTCAAACTTCATGGGCGGGACCTGCGCGCGCGCCTCCTGCCCCGTTATCGGCAGACCTGCTGAAACCACGGCAAAAACCGCCAGAAACGAACGAAATCTGAAAATGTTAAAGTTCACACGTCCAACCATCGATTTTGTGTCCCTTCTCTCGCGCCGTGGGGCAAATCGTGCCCCCTGATACAACATTTGAAAAACGGGCGCGACATTTTCCCCAACTTAACCTTACAGGGGTCGGCACATTTGTAATATTTACCCATCCCCTCCCCGGCAACAAGCGCACAAAGGCTGCTTTCAGAGCAAGCAATCTCGACAAGCAACGGCCAGCGCCCTATGAAAACAGCCTGACAAAATCGGGAACGCCGCCATGAACAAGCCCTTCCTATATCCGCTCATCATCGAAAAAGCGGTGCGCGCCGCACTTGAGGAAGATATCGGCCGCGCCGGCGACATCACCTCCATCGCCACAATCCCCGAAACCATGCAGGCGCGTTGCGTGATGGCGCCGCGCAAGCCGGGCACGATCTGCGGCCTCTCCGTGGCTGAGGCTGTGTTCAAGATGGTCGATACTTTAGTCGAATTTGAATATCTGGCGGCCGATGGCGACGCGTTCACAAAAGTCAGGACGCCCATCGCACGAATCAGCGGCAATGCCCGGGCGATTCTGACAGCCGAGCGCACAGCGTTGAATTTCATATCGCACATGTCCGGAATCGCGACGATGACGGCGCGTTTCGTCGAAATGACGAAACACACGCAGGCGAAGATCATCGATACGCGCAAGACCACGCCCAACCTGCGCGCGTTCGAAAAATATGCGATCCGCTGCGGCGGCGGCCTCAACCATCGCTTCGGTCTTGATGACGCCTTTCTCATCAAGGACAATCACATTGCAGTGTGCGGCGGCATCAAGCAGGCTCTTCAGGCCTGCAAGGCTCATGCTGGTCATCTGCTGAAAATTGAAATCGAAATCGACAGCCTAGATCAATTGAAAGAAGTGCTGGAAGAAGGCGCTGACGCTGTCCTCTTCGACAACATGTCACCCGAACAAATGGCAGAAGGCGTTAAAATGATCGCGGGCCGGATGCGAACAGAAGCATCGGGCGGCATCAACGCCGACAGCGTCAAGGCGGTCGCAGAAGCAGGCGTTGATGTGATTTCTTCAGGCGCGCTGACGCATTCGGCCGCCATTCTCGACATCGGGCTCGATATCGAGATGGCCTGAGATTAAAGGCCAGTTTTTGTCATCCTGAGAAAAGCGTTGATGAGGCTGGCAAAAGCTGGCCTCTATCAGGCTTCACTCCGCCGCCCGCGCCGGCATCGCCGCCTTGGCCGGATGGCTCGCACCCAGACGATCTCCCTTGCCAAAGATCTTGTTGCGCAGCGTGCCTTTCGTATATTCGGTCTTGTACATGCCGCGCGACTGCAATTCCGGCATAAGCAAATCAACAACACGCTCAAGGCCTGCAGGCTCGGGCGTGCGATAGATATTGAAGCCGTCGAGCCCGGTTTCCTCCACCCATGATTGCATTTCATCAGCAATCGTCGCGGGCGACCCGACGAGAAACACACCTGCAGTCGGCGAATCCTGTTGAAAGGCTGTGAGGTCGCGGACACGCCATTTCTTGCCCTGCGCCAGAACTGTCATGCGTTCGATAAACGATTGGGTGGCGTTGGAACGGATATATTCGATGGGATCATCGGGATCGTATTTCGAAAAATCGATACCGGCCAGCGCCGAAAAAATCGACAACGAACCGCCGACATCGAGATGACGCCGGATATCTTCGCAGCGCGCCTGGGCTTCAGCATCCGTGGGCGCAACGATGATCGTGCAGCCCGCAATGATGGCGATGTCATCCGCCGAACGACCGGCGGCCACAGCGCGCGCGCGAATATCGGCGGCATGGTCCCTGATCATCTTCCTGGTATTGCCGGTCAGGAATACGCATTCGGCATGTTGCGCTGCAAAGGAGCGGCCGCGCGCGGACGTACCGGCCTGATACAGAACCGGCGTGCGTTGCGGCGAGGGTTCGCACATGTGCACGCCTTGCGATGTAAAATGCGGCCCGGCGTGCGCTACCGGATGAACCTTTGCAGGATCGGCATAGATGCGCCGCTCTCGATCGCGCACGACAGCGTCATCTTCCCAGCACTGCTCCCAGTATTTATAGACGACGTCCATATATTCTTCGGCCATATCGTACCGCTCGTCATGGTCGCGAATGGCCGCCCGGCCTGTCGCCAGCGCGCCGGAATTGACAAAACCCGCGACGATATTCCAGCCAATACGCCCATTCGTGAGATGATCGAGCGTCGACATGCGCCGCGCCATGATGAAGGGGTGTTCGTAAGAGAGGTTCGCGGTCACGCCGAAACCAAGATGTTCTGTCACGTAAGCCATGGTGGGGATGGTAAGCGTCGGATCGTTCATCGGCGCCATCGCGCCCGCACGCAGGGCTTCGGATGGCCCGCCGCCGTATTTGTCCATCAGGCCGATGCTGTCAGCGAAAAAGATGGAATCGAACAGGCCACGTTCGCAGACCTTTGCGAGTTCGACGTAATATTGCAGGCTCGTATAATTGACGCCTTTGTCTTCTGGGTGTGTCCACATGCCGGCCCATGACTGGCTGGGGGTGCACATATGGAAAGCGTTGAGCATAAGCTTTTTCGCAGTCTGGCTCGCTGGCATTGCATCCTCCCGTGTTCACTCAAGGATAATTGGCGCGATGGCGAATGCAAGCGCGCTCAGCGTGTGTTCAGCGTAAATGCGCCGCCGCCTGCGCAGGCGTCATCTTATCGGTGTCCCGATCAACTGCATAATTGGCAGCTTGCATGGCTTCCACCTTGATGGAACCGATCAGTGGTTTCAGCGCCTCCATAAAGCGGACGTCCCCTGCCCTGCGCGGTGAAACCAGAATGAGCGCATCATAGGCAGGAAGAGCGCCCTTTTTGTCTTCGAGAACACGAAGGTTGTCAGCAGCTATCCGGCCGTCGCTTGAAAATCCGGTGATGACATCCGCCTCGCCGCCTGCTAGCGCGCGATACATGAAGGTGGGTGAGAATGCACGTGAGGACTGAAACTGCAATCCATAGACCTCTCGCAATTTCTTCCATTCGGGCCGTTCCAGAAATTCCAGATCGGCGCCAAAAGTCAGGGAACGCGCCTGCGGCACGAGATCATCAATGCTTGAAATCCGCGTTGATGTCGCACGCTCCTGCTTCATGACAAGCGCATAGGCGTTTTCGAATCCAAGCTGCCCAAGAACTACAACGCCAAAGCGTTCGCGCAATTGGGCGGCAAGTTCGCGGTGCATGATTTCACGCGACGGCATATCGCTGCGTTGCAGAACGTTGGTCCAGAGCGTGCCGGAATAATCGACATAGACGTCGATCTCGTTGCCCGCCAAAGCCCGAAATGCGATAGCTGAACCCAGTCCCTGTTTCTGCTGTGTCGGAAAGCCAGCTTTTTCCAGTCGCGAGGCCATGAGCTCGGCTAGGATAAATTGTTCGGAGAAATTCTTCGCGCCGATGACAATCGCCTGTTGCGAGGCTCCACGCATTGCGAGTGGCGCAAGCGCTACGGCAATGCCTGCACATAATATCGTCAGAGAGGCGATGACCAGCGCGCGTCTGCGTTGCCGGATACCGGCCTCGACACGGCCCAGCAGGGCATCCACGCCGAGGGCAAGCGCGGCAGATACCGCACAACCAAACAGGACCGAAACCCAGTTCTCCGTTTGCAGGCCGGAGAAGATATAATTGCCCAGACTCGTCTGCCCGACTGGCGTTGCGAGGGTCGCTGCGCCAATGGTCCAGACAGCAGCCGTTCTGATTCCGGCCATGATAACGGGCGCGGCCAGCGGCGCTTCCACCTGCCAGAGCATCTGGCTCCGCGTCATGCCAACGGCGAGCGCAGCCTGTTTCACGGCAGGATCTATGCCTTCGATTCCGGCAACAGCGTTGCGCAAGATTGGCAGTAATGCGTAAAGCGTGAGCGCCATGAGTGCAGGCAAGAAGCCAAGCGCAGGCAGTTTCCAGCCGAGCGCGGGCTCAAGCATTATGGAAAGCGCGAGCAGCAGCGGATAAAACAAGGCCATCAACGCAAGGCCGGGAATGGTCTGCACCAGCCCGGCAAAGCCGATGACCGGCCCCCGCAGCGCCGGCGAACGCGCTGCGGCTATCGCCATCGGCAGGCTCAGGCACAGTGCCAGCAATAGCGCACTGGCCGAGAGCAGGACATGCTGGCCAAGATAATCGGGGAGATTTGCAAGGGCGGACGCCAGTTGCTCATTCATGACTGGGGCTCGTTCATGACTGGTGCTCGTTCATGAACTGCGCCCGTCCAGCAGGGCCTGCACACGCTCTGCCTGGCGGCGCGGCAGACCCATGAGCTCAGCGACTTGCGGGTCCTGCTCGCTGGACAACAAAGCCTGTGGCGATCCATCGGCTATGATGCGGCCAGCTTGCATGACGATGATGCGATTAGCAAGTAGGATCGCCTCCTGCACATCATGCGTCACCATCATGGTGGTAAGCTCGAGCGTCTCATGCAGCTTGCGGCACGAGGCCCCCAAAGACTCGCGCGTCAATGGATCGAGCGCGCCGAAGGGTTCGTCCATCAAGAGAATACGCGGCCGAGCAGCGAGCGCGCGGGCAACGCCGACGCGTTGTTGTTGCCCGCCTGACAATTGCGCGGGCAAGCGCTGGGCAAACTCCTGCGGCAATTCTACAAGATCAATCAATTCAGATACCCGACTGTGACGATCAGCTTCGCTCCAGCCAAGCAGTTTGGGGGTAATCGCGATATTTTCCGCAATCGTGAGATGCGGGAACAGGCCGATGCCCTGAAACACATAACCGATGCGGCGGCGCAGGGATTCCGGTCCGTCACTTGCGCCAGCTTCACCATCAATGCGCACGCTGCCGGAGGTTGGATCATGCAGCCTGTTGATGGTTTTCAACAGGCTCGTCTTGCCGCAGCCTGATGCCCCTACCAGCGCCACGAATTGGCCGTCTTCGATCTCAAGCGTGAGATCATGGACAGCAAAGTGAGCGCCACCGTCATAGCTGACACTGACCTTGTCAAAGCTGATCACTTGACCCCACTCATTTTTGCGCAACCAGCGCCTTGGCGCGTTCAATCAAATTAGGCGCTGTGGCATAAGTCTTTTCGAGCAGGGTGTGAATATCCTGCCCGGTCACAAGCTGAATTTCCAGACCGGACTTCTCGGCCTCCTTCAGAAATTGCGCGTCTTTCAATGTTGCGGCGAATGCGTCCCGCAATGCTTTCACGCGGTCTTCGGGAACGCCTGCGGGCGCAAAGAATGGACGGCCCATATCCTGTGGCGCCAGCATGAATTCGAGCACACGGCGATCATCGTCATTGGACGCGAGGTCCTGAATCAACGGTACGTCCTGCAAGTCCTCATGCTTTTTCAGCGCCATCTGGAAGAGAATGTTGATTTTCTTCTGGGCCAGCAATTCGGGCTTGCGCAATTTTATCAACGTCCAGCCGACGCCACAAAAACCGCTGACTTCGCTTCGCTCCATGGCCAGAAGCACATCATTACTGGTGTTATATCCGGGCACGATTTTGAATTTTGATCCCATCAACGAATTTGCGGCTCTTGGCATGATCACGTCGATCGCGTCTGCGCCGCTGCCGCCGACGATCAATTCGCGTTGTTTCACATCGGCAAAGGAAGCAATACCCGTGGAGCTATTGGCGACGCAAATGGAGTTCTCGATGTTCGCACTACCAATCCAGTTGAACTGGCGGCCATCGAATTTGGCCTGCGGATTGCCAAACAGCGGCTCGACAGCAGCCGTGCGGCTGGTGATGGCGATTTCGGTTCCGTCTTTCGCGGCGCGTGAGGCGATATGATTGGCGGCAATCAAGCCACCGCCGCCGGGCATATATTGATTTATGAATGCTGGATTGCCGGGCATGTAGCGGCCCATGTGGCGACCGAGCGCTTCGGCATAAATTCCCGAGGAGCCGCCAGCCTGAAAGCCAACAATAATCCGGATCTGCTTGCCCTGCCAGAACTCCGCTGGCGTCTGCGCGAGCGCGCAAGACATGGCGGCAAGATTGATCAGAAAGGCTCGCAGCAAATGTATCATGGCAATCCTTATTGATTGATGGCCTTTGCACGCTCGATGATGCCGGGGGGAAGCGCAAATATCTGTTCCACAGTCTTGCGCATCGTTTCCCCACTGACGGGATCGATGTCGATACCAACCTTGTTGGCATCGGCGAGGAGGTCCTTGTCTGCCAGCATGGCCTCGAAGGATTTGCGCAATTGCGCAACGCGCTCTGGCGCCATGCCCGGTGGGCCAATCATCGGGGTTGCGATTTCCGTATCCGCCATCGCCACCTGCATGACGCTGCGATCTTCATCATTCCGGGCAAATTCAAGCGCAAGCGGCACGTCCGGCAAATCGGGAGATTTGCGAAGGGCGGTCTGCAACAACAAGACCATGCGACCTTCTTTCAACCAGGAGATCTGGCGGCGTTTGATGGAGCCCCAGGACCATCCGCACCAGCCGTCAACCTCGCCTTTTTCCATCGCCTGCGTGATTTCCGCGCCGCCGGGAAAGCCTGTCACGAGACGGAACTTCGTGCCTATCAGCGCATTCAGCATCCGTGGATGATTAA
>CAMDKB010000209.1 GCA_945901195.1 Rhizobium sp. Q54 | reverse complement strand
CGTGAAGCGTCAATCGCAGACGCAGCAGAACGTATGGGTCGAAATCGGCGAACCGACAGCAGCTCCCCTCACTGTCTCTCGCTGATCCAAGCTGAAGGTTTTACCCTTCGCATAGGAGCCTTGACGCCGGCCACCGGAATGTTCCCGGGACCGGCGTCTTTTTTTAATTTTGTTATTCTCTTTGAATCTCAGGAGCTTCACTCATTTGGTCGCGCACCAGTCTGTAAAAATTCTGTGGGCAATGAATGGCAGTCTAATTTTTTATTCAAGACCGGTTCATTTCGCACCGATTATAAGCGTAATATGCGTCGCTGCAGACAAATGCAGGAGGCGCTCAACAGGCGGACAAACAGCGTCCCCTGCGCAATGGAGAAGATTAATATGTCGACTAAGATCGCCAAACTGACAGGCGGCATGTCTGTCATACTCGCAGGAATTGTCGTAGCATTCCCTGTCTTCGCACAGAACGCATCGCAGGATGTGATGAAGCAGTGCGGCGACAAATGGCAGACTGCAAAATCTGCAAACGCCACCGGCAATCAGACCTGGCCGCAGTTCCTTTCCAAATGCCGGACCGAATCAGCACAGAAGCCTGCGACGCCAGTTGTGACCCCAGCGGCCGCGACAGCACCTGCGGCAGTCCCCGCGACTTCTCCCGCAGCGGCACCCGCCGCTGGAGCCAAGCCTGCGCCTGCCAACGCGCAAGCAGCGCCTCCAAAACCCGCTGTTCCCGCGACACCCGCGGCACCTGCCGCTGCGCAGGCTAATCCGCTGAAACCGCCGGCTGTTGCTACGCCTGCGGCGCCCACAACCCCTGCCGCAACTGCGAAGCCTGCCGCCCCGGCTGCAGCGAGTTCGTCCGTGTTCCCGTCCAAGATCGACGCTAAATATGCCACCCAGAAACCAGGCCAGCAGCGTCAAAAAACCTGTCTCGATCAGTATAATGCCAACAAGACAGCCAATAGTGGCGGCAATGGCGGCCTGAACTGGATCCAGAAGGGCGGCGGATATTACAGCGAATGCAACAAGCGCCTCGGCGGTGGTTCGGGCGCATAGTCAGCACACACAGGCTTTATTGGAATTCCCCGTAGCGAACCTGCGGGGATTTTTTTTGAACAGCAGTTTCCAGGCGACCGAACGGTCAGCTACGCCAGTTATGGACAACCCGCCGTACGAAACCTATAAGCGGCGCATGGTCTGAGGTGCGGTCTGCACGGACCGCTCGCGACGCTGTCACATACGGAAATTGCTGATGTCCGCAGAACTCAAATCTCCGCCGGAAAGGACCAGTTGGGCTGCTTTGCGCCAAGCTATGGTCGACAACCAGCTGCGGACCTTCAGTATAACGGATCGTGCCATTCTGGACCGGATGCAATCCGTTCCCCGGGAAATGTTCATTCCGTCCAATCAAGCCGCCATCGCCTATTCCGACAGGGCGCTTGTGATCACTGATGGCGGCGCGAGCCGCCCGATGCTGCCGCCCATGATTCTCGGTCGCATGATCCAGGCCGCCAGAATCCTGCCGACTGACCGGATTTTGGACGTCGGCGGCGCGACGGGCTATTCGGCGGCTGTGCTGGCGGGACTGGGCGCGGAAGTCGTGGCGCTGGAATGCGAGGCATCCCTGACCGGGAAAGCTGCGGCAAATCTTAAAATCTCAGGAATCAAGAATGCACGGGCTGTAACCGGACCGCTAGCGGCAGGCTTGGCTGAAGCTGCGCCATTCGACGTGATCGTTGTTAACGGTATGATTGAAACGGTTCCGGATCTTCTTTTGGCGCAGCTTGCCGATGGCGGCAGGCTGGTTGCAATCAGGCGGATTCAGCACGACCCGACAGGTCGCGCCGGTAAGGCGGTGCAATACGAAAGGTCCGGTCAAGCCATTGGCGTGAAAGAAATTTTCGATGCGTCAGCGGGTGTGCTGCCCGGCTTTGAGGCGGTCACATCATTTGCATTCTAGCGGGGCAGGGTGTGTAACGTTTTTGTCGCATGGCACTGGGATTCGGTATGCCCGGGCCTCGCCGGACTCAACGAAACCTTCTGTTAAGTGTATGTATTCCAAATGTGTTGCGTGTCGAGACAGTAGGTTGAGTTCTAATCAGAAGTTTTGCGCAATAAATTGGACTCGATTTTCAGGGTGGTGACTAGAGTGCCGCAAATACTGCCGCATAAATGCAAGCTGGTCTTTGCTCTGGCTTTGTGCGTACCCGCGTCCATTGCCATGATCGCTGCGGCGCGCGCAGAAACGATATCTGGCGCCTTGGCCAAGGCCTATATGAACAACCCCACTTTGAACGCACAACGCGCGGGCACACGCGCGGTGGATGAGAATGTTCCCAAGGCAACAGCGGGATTTCGTCCGACCATAACTGCAACAACCGACATTGGTTTTCAGAACAACGAAGCATGGTCACCAGCAACGGTAAACAGAAACAGCGGCGCTAGTATTACAGGCGCCAACACCGGTTCTTATACGAAGCCACGCGGTGCGGGCCTGACGATCCAGCAGAATCTTTTTAACGGCAACCGCACTGTCAACGGCGTCAAACAGGCAGAATCGCAAGTCCTGCAATCACGCGAACAATTGCGCTCTGTTGAGCAAACAGTTCTCGTGAACGGCGCGAATGTTTATATGAACATCCTGCGCGACACGGCGATTCTGAACCTTCGCATGAATAACGTGAAAGTGCTTGAACAGCAGTTGAAATTGACGCGCGATCGATTTCAGGTCGGCGAAGTCACGCGGACCGACGTGGCTCAGGCTGAGTCTGCTTTGGCCATCGGCCGGTCGGATGCTTTTGTAGCCCAATCGAACTTGCAGAACAGCCTCGCTGTTTACCGACAGATCATAGGCGAACAGCCAAAGAGCCTGATGCCGGCACAGCCCTTGTCCGCGCTGCTTCCCAAAAATGTGAAGGCGGCAACAGATCTGGCCTTGAAAGAACATCCGGACGTTGTCGCTGCGCTTCATGCGGCCGATACCGCTTCGCTGGCGACGAAAATATCGGAAGGCGCGCTCTATCCGACAGTCAATCTGACCGGCAACGTCCAGCGCCGTTACGACACCAACAATATTCGCGATACACGCGTGACCACAGCGTCGGTTGTCGGCCAGCTGAGCATTCCCATTTATGATGGCGGCGTCAGCTACGCGAATATTCGTCAAGCTAAAGAGACTTACGGGCAAGCTCGCCTCCAGGTCGATGTCCAGCGCGAAACAGTTCGCGCCGCAGTCGTTTCGTCGTGGGGGCTTTTTGAAAACGCGGCGCGCGTGATTGATGCCCAGCAGGCCGCCGTGCGTGCAACGGAAATCGCGTTGGCGGGCGTGCGTGAGGAGGCCAAGGTTGGCCAGCGTACGACTGTGGATGTGCTGAACGCGCAACAGCTTCTTCTGAACGCCCGCGTTCAGCTCGTGACAGCCCAGCGTGATCGCGTTGCCAATTCCTACGTTCTCATGCAGTCGATTGGCCAGTTGCTGGCGGAAAAACTGCAGCTCAAAGTCACCCCCTATGATCCCTCCCTGCATTTCGATCAGGTGAAGGGCAAATGGATCGGTGTGCGTACGCCTGACGGCCGCTGAGTTTCCGGCGGAAGCCGGGAACGCCCTGAATATGTCAGGGTTGGAGCGTATGACTGCAAAGCCGGGACGGCCACAGGAAAGTTTTTCAAGTTGTTGAAAGTCCCGCGTGTGCCGTCTGGTGGCTTGCAGCAAACTGCAAGTGCGTCCACTCTAGCAATTCACGAATCAAAGCGGGTGCGGCAAAGCCCATGAATCCGGCATCAATTGTAGCCAACTCTCAGGCAGGGGAAACGCGTGCTCCCGCTGAAAAGGCGGGTGAGCCTTCCATGGAGGAAATTCTGGCGTCTATCCGCCGGATAATTGCGGATGAGCAGGCGGCAGCGCCCGCACCAGCAACAGCGACCGTGCAACCCATTCGCCCGGATATCCGTGCCGTGCCGCCCGCGCCGCAGCAGGTTGCGCCTTCGGGAACAGAATTCGACCAGTGGCTCGCCGAAACTGCCAGCACACAGAAGGCGCCTGCGCAAAGAATTGTTCCTGTCCCGGAGACACGGCCCCAAAGCCCACCGGCGCCAGTCCGGGTCTATCTTCAACAGGAGCCCGCCCCGCCTGTTCCAGCGCCAGTGCGCTATGAAGCCGAAGCTCCCCGTTTCGAACCACCGGCTGTGCAGGCTCCCGCTGTCCCGCAGCACTTTCAGGCGCATGTTCCCTATTATGAGCCGGCTCTTCACGAGCCGCACACATACCAGCAAGCGGAGGCAGCCTTCGTGCAATCTGCTCAGCAGCAGGAAGATGCGCCGGCGCAATCGGTGCTAAGCTATTATGCGCCAGCCGATCATCTCCCGCTGGACCCTACCCAGCCGCCGCGGCTGACGGTTGTGCCACCCGCTGCTGCCTCGCAACAGGCGCATGAATTTGGATCGATGGACGAACTGGAAGTGCCGCTTCGGCCAGGCATAGAGCCGGAAGGACTAATGTCCACAATGGCAGGAAGCAGTGTCCAATCCTCTTTCCAGGCGCTGGCGCGCACCATGTTCATGCAGAACACAGGGCTCGTCGACGGTGCGGTGCGCGAGATGCTTCAGCCCATGCTCAAGCAATGGCTGGACGACAATTTGCCCGTGATTGTTGAGCGCCTTGTACGCGCAGAGATAGAGCGGGTTGCGCGTGGCGGCCGCTAAGGCGCAGCTGTAATAGCTTGCGCGTTGACTTTCACGCCAGGTACGGCTTTTTACAGAAATCCTGACAGTTTGAACTAAGGCGCTGAGTTTCAGCGCCGGAGCATGATTCCGATGATGGAAAAGACATTTGATCCTGCCGCAGTCGAAGCCCGTATCGCGGCACGATGGGAGGCGGCGGACGCGTTTAAGGCAGGCCGGCCCGAGCGGGCGGGCGCTGAAACCTATTCCATCGTCATTCCTCCGCCGAACGTTACCGGTTCGCTGCATATGGGGCACGCGCTCAACAACACCTTGCAGGATATCCTCGCGCGCTATCAGCGCATGCGCGGCAAGGACGTGTTGTGGCAGCCGGGCACCGATCATGCCGGCATAGCCACGCAGATGGTGGTCGAACGTCAGCTGGCCGAACGCCAGGAACCGGGCCGGCGTGACATGGGACGCGAAGCCTTTCTGAAACGCGTGTGGGAGTGGAAGGCGGAATCGGGCGGCGTCATCGTCAATCAGCTCAAGCGGCTTGGCGCGTCCTGTGACTGGTCGCGCGAACGGTTTACGATGGACGAAGGCCTGTCCAAAGCTGTGCTGAAAGTCTTCGTGCAATTGTATCGCGAAGGGCTGATCTACAAGGACAAGCGCCTTGTGAACTGGGACCCCAAACTGCTCACCGCAATCTCCGATCTCGAAGTGCAACAGATCGAGTGCGCGGGTTCATATAAATGGACGCGCGGCGATGAAAAGCCGTTCGATATCGTGGCGCTGGGCAAGGTGCTGGACAAGAACTCCAGTGGCCATCTCTATTACTTCGCCTATCCCATCGATGGCGAAGACTATAACCCCGATGCACCCGAAACATTCATATCCGTTGCAACGACCCGACCTGAAACTATGCTGGGCGATACCGCAGTCGCCGTCCATCCTGAAAATGAAAGATTGAAACATCTCATCGGCAAGTTCGTGGTGCTGCCGCTCGTCGGACGTTTGATCCCCATCGTTGCAGACGAATATGCCGATCCTGAAAAAGGCACTGGCGCGGTGAAGATCACGCCCGCCCACGACTTCAACGATTTTGAAGTGGGCCGCCGGCATGACCTCGCCATGATCAACATTCTGGATGCCGAGGGAAGATTGTTTCTGCAGGACAATCCTGAATTTGTCGAAGGGGTATTCGAGAATTCAGAGCTGGCGTTGACTGTCGGCCTGCATGGCATGGATCGCTTTGCTGCGCGAAAGGTGATCGTGCAACGACTGGAAGAGCGGCATGTCTGCGTGAAGATCGAACCCTATTCGCACACAGTTCCGCATGGCGACCGCTCCGGTGTGGTCATCGAGCCGTGGCTCACGGATCAGTGGTATGTGGACGCCAAAACTCTCGCTCAGCCGGCGCTGGCTGCGGTGCGTGAGGGGCGAACCAATTTTGTACCCAAGAATTGGGAAAAGACATATTTTGAATGGCTCGAAAACATCCAGCCGTGGTGCATTTCACGGCAGCTCTGGTGGGGCCATCAGATTCCGGCATGGTATTCCGCCTGGGGCGGCGTATATGTCCACGAGAGCGAGGATGAGGCTATCGCCGATGCGCTCGCGGACGCCGTCACGCGCGAAATCTACGACGATGTGGAAGCCGGCGAAATCGCGCAGGATCCGGAGCGTTGCGCTGCGCTTTTGACACGCGATGAAGACGTGCTCGACACCTGGTTTTCTTCCGCCCTGTGGCCCTTCTCGACGCTGGGCTGGCCTGAAGAAAGCGATCTCGCGCTGCAGCGGTTTTATCCAACATCCGTGCTGGTGACAGGCTTCGACATCATCTTCTTCTGGGTCGCCCGGATGATGATGATGGGCCTGCATTTCCAGAACGAGGTGCCGTTCCGCGATGTCTATATTCACGCGCTCGTCCGTGACGAGAAGGGCGCTAAGATGTCGAAGTCCAAAGGCAACGTGATTGATCCGCTCGACCTCATCGACAAATATGGCGCTGATGCCTTGCGCTTCACGTTGGCGGCAATGGCGGCGCAAGGCCGCGATATCAAGCTGGCCACGAGCCGCGTTGAAGGCTATCGCAATTTTGCAACCAAGCTCTGGAATGCTTCGCGCTTCGCCGAAATGAATGGCTGCCTGCGTGTCGCCGGATTTGATCCGGCAAATGTTGAGCAGACGCTGAACAAATGGATCATCGGCGAGACAGCGCGCGCCGCTGTGGATGTGTCGTCAGCAATCGAAAGCTATCGTTTCAACGATGCAGCGAACGCGGCCTATCGCTTCGTCTGGAACATTTTTTGCGACTGGTACGTGGAACTCACAAAGCCTGTACTGCAAGGAGGCGATGATGCGGCAGCGCAGGCGGAAATTCGCGCGACGACTGCCTTCGTCATTGATGAGATAGCAAAAATCCTGCATCCCTTCATGCCCTTCATCACCGAGGAGCTATGGGCGATAAAGGGCGAGGTCGGTCCCTCCCGCCAGACGCCGCTGGTTCTGGCCGCCTGGCCTGATCTCAGTGGGCTTGAGCAGCCGGAAGCAGAAGCGGAAATCGGGTTTGTCGTCGATCTCATCAGTGAAATCCGCTCGGTACGCGCGGAGATGAATGTGCCTGCGTCGGCGCAAATGCCATTGGTGATCGTCTCTTCGGATGCTGCGGTGCGCGACCGGGCGCAAAAGTGGCGGGACACGATAGCCCGTCTGGCGCGTGTGTCGCAGATGTCGTTCACTGATCAGCCGCCCGCCGAATCCGCCCAGATGATTGTACGTGGCACGACGGTAGCTCTGCCGCTTGCGGGCGTGATCGATATAAGTGCCGAGAAGACTCGTCTTACAAAGGAAATTGCCAAAGAAGAAGGCGAGGTCAAGAAGGTGGACGCCAAACTGAACAACGAGGCCTTCGTAGCAAGGGCGCCTGAGGAAGTCGTCGAGGAAAACCGTGAGCGTCGCGATGATGCTCAGTCCAGGATTGCCAAGATGCGCGCGGCGCTTGAGCGGTTGGGGTAACGACCGCTTTACAGTGCGTCGAGTCTATCAGCGATGATCAGCACACGCTGCATCGTGCGGCACTTTCAATTCCAGAACCATGATGGTGATCATGATCGCCAATACGCCGTCGCTGAAGGCTTCAATTCTGTTCTTCGTCATGGTCTATTTTCTAGCTAATACCAGTTCCCGCTGATCAGCATTGGTGGGCCCAATCTCGCAAGCCGATGGACATGATACGCCATGGCTGCTCGACGAGTTTGTTCCAAGCGTCGCAGCAATGGTCGAGGATGTCGTCGTAGGATTTGAAGACGCGGTTCGACAA
>CAMDKB010000208.1 GCA_945901195.1 Rhizobium sp. Q54 | reverse complement strand
CACCCGCACGGCCGACCTCAGCGATAGCCGCAAGAAGCTGATCAACCTGACTCCGAAAGGTCATGCGTTACGCGCCGTCATTCTTCCCATCACAGAGGATGTCAACAAACGCGCCCTCAAGGGATTTGCGGCAGCCGAGCGTAATCAGCTGAAGGAAATGCTGCGCCGCCTTCGCCTCAACATGATCGAAGGCTGAAAGAAACACAGCGATTCAAGTCGCCATCATGGCGCCATCACGGCGCCACCGTTCATGGCGACGCCCTGTCCTGTCATCCACGCGGCGTCAGCGCTGGCCAAAAACCACGCCAGCCCGGCCATATCTTCGGGATAGCCGATGCGCCCGAGCGGCACATGGACAGCGGCATCCGCAATCAGTTTTTCGCGCGGGGTCGCAACCATCGGCATGGCGGTCAGCGATTGCCCGGGAATGAGAGCATTGACGCGAATGCCATGGGGCGCCCATTCCAGAGCCAGGGATTTCGTCAGCGAGGAAATGGCCGCCTTCGTGGCTGCATAGTTTGATCCCTTTGCCGCACCCTCAAGCGCCCGACCCGATGAAATATTGATAAGGCAGCCGCGCTTCTTCTCGATCATCGCTGGACCTAACGCCTTCGCGATCAGAAATGGCGCCGTGACGTTGACCCGAAAAGTAAGCTCCCATTGCTCCGGCGTGAGTTCGAGAACAGTTCCGCGTGGAAAAACACTCGCGTTGTTGATCAGGCAAAAGGGCGCGCCATATTTATCGAGCGTCTCCTTCGCCGCGCGCTGAATATCGGCTGCGCTGGCCAGATCCACCTTGAAAAACGTGGCGTCGCCGCCAGCCGCGCGAACTTGTTTGGCTGATTCTTCGCCAGACGCCTGATCCAGATCCCAGAGCGCGATCTTGCCGCCGTTTGCGCCAAAGCGCTTTGCGAACGCCCGGCCGAACCCGCCGCCCCCGCCGGTAATGACCACGACATCACCGGCTTTGAACCCGTCACGCACGATTCCATCTTCGCTCATATTCCCTCCCCAAGGATTGCAGGCCGGACAAGATAGGTTGGTACCTACTTATTTCCGCAGCCTGAATATTTCGTTTGACAGCGATGTTAGGCCGGGTGCTAATTAACCGCAAGCAGGATCGTGAATACACAATTTTTCGGCAGAACCGGAACAGAATTCTGCACAGGGAGGATGGAATGACTTCGGCTGCCAGTGATGGCCTTACGACGATCGACATTCATGGAACCGAAGTCCAGACATTCGTCGCCGGCGCCGGTCCGAATATCGTTTATCTGCATTCGGCTCTATGGCTTGGTGATGACACCGCTTTCGTTCACGAACTGGCAAAGCATGGTCACGTGATCGCCCCCCTTCATCCCGGTATTGGCGTTGGCAAAGACAAGAACAACATCGGTTCGGTCGACGATCTTGCCTATCTCTACCTCGATCTCATCGATCAGTTGAAGCTGAAGGACGTAACGCTCGTGGGCGCGTCATTTGGCGGCTGGATTGCAGCGGAAATGGCCGTGCGCAATTGCAACGCCCTCTCCCGGCTTGTGCTGATCGACGCACTCGGGGTCAAACTCGGCGCGCGCGAGCATCGCGATATCCAGGATTTCTACGGCACGCCTGATGCCGAGCTGACCCGCATGTGTTTTGCCGATCCCGCGAAGGGCGGCGCGGAATTGCGCTTGCTGGGCGACGACGATCTGCGCCGTCGCCTGCGCGCCCGCGAGGCGCTCGCCCGCTATGGCTGGCAGCCTTATATGCATAATCCCCGCCTGAAACTGCGGCTTCATCGCGTCAGCGTACCAACGCTGGTCATGTGGGGCGACAAGGACGGCGTGGCTAGCCCGGACTACGGCAAGGCCTATGCGAATCTAATTCCCGGCTCGCAATTTGAACTGGTGATAAACGCCGGCCATCTCAGCCATATCGAACATCCCGCCGCCGTAGCGTCGCGGATTCAATCCTTCGCACATAACCGATAGGGAGCCTTACAAATGCGCGTCTATCACTTCTCTGAAGAGCCCTATCCCGACGTGTGGACGCCTGATCGCCCAACGTTGCGTGTCACGTTGCCGAACGAATTATGCGATCCAAAACGCGCCAACGAACTTTATCATCGTTATGTCGACGAATGGATGCTGGCTGACCAGCTCGGCTTCGATATCATGCTGAACGAACATCACTCAACGGCAACCTGTCTCACAGCCTCCGCCAATCTGATGCTGGCCATTCTCGCACGTGTCACGAAGAATGCGCGCCTGCTGGTTCTTGGTGTACCGGTCTGCAACCGGCAGGACCCGGTGCGCATCGCCGAGGAAATGTCGATGATCGACGTGATTTCTGGGGGCCGCCTCGAATTCGGCATGATCAAGGGCGTTCCATATGAAATCGCGCCAGCCAATTCGCAACCCACGCGAATGATGGACCGCTTCTGGGAAGCGCACGATATCATCGTCAAGGCGATGACAACCCATAATGGCGCGTTCAATTTTGAAGGCGAATTCTTCCATCATCGTACTGTCAACATCTGGCCGCGTCCGTGGCAACAACCACACCCGCCCATCTGGTCTTCCACATCGACGCCAGCCAACGCCAAGGAAATCGGCGTGCGCGGTTATGTCTGCGGCTCCTTCATGGGAGGCATAGAAGAAACGCGGAAACTTCACAAAGCCTATGCCGAAGGCTATCGCGAAGGCGGCTTTGGCAACGAGGTGCCTGTGGACCGTTTCGGCTATCTCGCCATGTGCGCAACCGCAAACACCGAGGCTGAAGGTCGCCGCCGCGCCGATATGATTGCCGATTATCTGCGCACAAACGCGCAAGTCGCCGATCCCTTCAACAAGCCGCCCGGCTATTTCAGCGTCGATGCGGCCTTCCGCTCCATGCGCTCACCTAATCCGCGCGCCTTCCGCACCTTGATGACGCCAAAGGGACGGCCCGTCGAACTATCGACTGCGACACTCGACGACTTCATCGAATGTGGCATCGCCTTCGCCGGTACGCCCGATCAGGTTTACGAGCAGATATGTTCCTTCGTCGATGGTATCGGTGGTCTCGGCAATCTGCTGTTGATGGGACAAGGCGGTCATCTCAATCACGAAGAGACCGTCGACAGCATCACGCTGTTCGGCAAACAGGTATTGCCGCGCCTCAAGGCGCGCTATGTGCCTGAAATGAAATTCGCCGCTTAAAGGAGATACACAGTGGCCGACAAATGGATCGTCATCAAGGAATGGCCTGAACTCATCCTGCAGAGGCTTGAGGACGCGGGCGTTGCGCGCATTATCCTCAATCGTCCAGACAAACGCAATTGCTGGAATCGCGAGATGTGCGAGGCGTTTCTGCAAAGCCTCGAAATTATACGCGCTGACAAGTCGCTCAAATGCTGCATTACCAAGGGGGCTGGCCCGGTCTTTTCCTCGGGGCTGGATCTCAAGTTCCTGCGCGAAGTCTCCAACGGACCGCTGCTCGATTGGGATCGCCCCACACTGACGATTCAGATCGCCAACGCCCTGCGTGGTTTCCCGCGCATCATGATCGCCCAGATCCATGGCTATTGCCTTGGCGGCGCGCTTGGCATCATGAACTGTCACGATCTTGTCTATGCGGCGGAGGACGTGCAGATCGGCATGCCCGAAATTCTGCGCGGCTCATTCGGGCAACTTGTGACGTCAACACTGCTGCACGGCGGCGTGCCACAAAAGAAGCTGTCGCACATCGCGCTCGTCGGTCGCAATTTCTCGGGCAAGGAAGCCGATGCTCTTGGTGTCGTTTCGCAAGCAGTCCCCGCAGCCGAGCTTGAAGACTTTACTGTAGGCATTGCGCGCGAAATTGCTTCCCGTCACCTTGCGCCGCTTGAACATCACAAGATCACAGTGCAACTCGGCCGCGATCTTGGCATCAGCCAGGCCGTGCAGGTCGACCAACTTGTCGGATCCCGTCTGCGCCACGAGATGGACCCGCTTGGGGACGTCGAGAATTATCTCGGATCACAAAAGGGCGGTCCGAACATTGGATACAAGCGCCCGGACGTCGGGTAATTGCGCTGTTGTTCAAAAGGCGATGAGGCAGCCCTCATCGCCGTTTGCCATTAGTGGATGGTCTGGCCGCCATCCACAACAACTGTTGCGCCAGTCATGAATGAAGCAGCGTCAGACACCAGAAACGCTGCAACATCGCCAATTTCGTCGCATTCAGCAGGGCGGCGCAGCATGATGCGTTCTTTTACAGCGTCGAGATTGACCAGGCCCTTGTCCATATAACCCTTGTAGCGCGGCGACAACGTCGAGCCCGGACAAACCGAATTAACGCGCAGACCCTGCGATCCATAATCGATCGCCAGCTGGCGGGTGAGGTTCACCACCGCCCCCTTCGTCGCGCAATAGACCGGCATCCTGGGATTACCGATGACGCCGAAGGTCGAGGCAATATTGACGATGGATGGTCCCTTGGTTTTCAGCAACAGCGGAATGAACTCCCGGCACATGAAATAGACACTGTTGAGATTGGTCGCGAGCAATTCATTCCACTTGTCTGTCGGCAATTCATGCAGCATCGCGCTGTAATTATTGCCTGCATTGTTGACGATGGCTTTTACTGCATCCCATTTCCCCGAGACGAATTTTGCAAGCGCCTGAACGTCCGCTTCCTTCGAGACATCGGCGACAAAATATTTGCATTTGAAACCACGTCCGCAGATATCCTCTGCGGCTTCTTTCAAAGTTGCTTCCGTACGACCACAGATGACGGCGACGGCGCCCAATTCAGCCACCGCCATGGCTGTCGATTTGCCGATGCCTGCCCCGCCACCCGTGACGACAACAACTTCGCCGTTCATCTTGAGTTTACCGAGCATGCTTCTTTCTCCTCGCCTTGCGGGCCTTGCCTTGAGTCTGCAATAACTGAATTGCTATATTTTCAGCCTGGAGGCGCTTTTGTTGCGCGTGCTCCGAACCATGCCTTTATCTCAGACAGATATTGTGATGCGAGGAATGATCCTGCCAGGACAAGCCCGACCATCTCATACTGGCGTTGCGGTACGATCAAGCATGCGCCAGCAGCAAAACCCCAGAGACGATCAAACAGATTCAGTGACCGCCGACCATAGCCCTCGAGAGCAGCCGCGACGACGATGACCCCGATTGTCGCCAGCGCCGTATCATAAATGATATGATTCCATGGACCCAACATCAAGATCGAGGGCCGATAGATAAACATGAATGGAACAACAAACGCCACGAAAGCGACCCGCGACGCGTGCCAGGCGGTTTTCATGACGGGGCTGCCGGCGATGCCTGCGGCCGCCACAGCGGCCAGTGCATCGGGCGGTGTAATGACTGCCAACGTTGAATAATACATCACGAAGAAATGTGTCGAGACTTTCGCCGTATAGGGATCGACACCTTGCGACGTAAGAAACGCAATCAGCATCGGAATCGTCACTGCAATCTGAGCCAGATAACTCACCGTCGGTGGTACACCCAGGCCAATCACCAGCGAAATCACCATGGTGATGACGAGACCCATGAACAACGTGCCGGCAATCGCGTTGCCTTGTTGCGCCAGCTTCACGCCCACCGTCGTCTGATCGAACACGCCAACTATGATGCCTGCGCACGCGGTAGCGACAGCAACCAGAACAGCGCCCTTCGCACCGTTTTCAAGCGCTTCGATGATGCCGCGCCAATCGAGCCTTGTGCTTTTACGAAACCAGGAAACAGCAATAACCGCCAGAATTGAATAGCCAACTGAAAACTGGGGCGAGTAGTCCATACCCAGCAGCACGACCAAGAGAACGATAGGCAACAACAGATGCCACATTTCCTCGAATTTGCCGCGCCAATTAGGCAAATCCGCCTTGTCCAGCGGTTTGGCGTCATAACGCAAAGCTGCAAAATGCACTGTGCAGTAGATGCCGAGATAATAAAGGATTGCCGGTATCGCCGCATAAAGAGCGATCAAACCGTAGGGCACACCGGAATATTCCGACATGATAAAGGCGACGGTGCCCATGACAGGGGGCATCAAGGCACCGCCAGTCGAGGCTGCCGCTTCGATAGCACCCGACATGAATGGGGGATAACCCGCCCGTTTCATCAAGGGGATCGTAAGTGACCCGGTAGACAGCACGTTCGCCGTGGCGCTGCCAGAAATCGTACCGGTAAGCGCACTCGCGACCACGGCCACTTTCGCCGATCCCCCACGCCGGTGGCCCAATATGCCAGTGGTGAAATCCATCATGAAACCGCCAAGACCACAGCGCTCAAGAAAAGCGCCGAAGATGATGAACAGGATGATGAAATTGGCGGAGGCCGCAAGCGGCGCACCAAAAATACCGGAGAAGGTGAGATACTGGAACTCCAGAGTTTCAGCCACCGTGTAACCAGCGTGCGAAAAGACGCCCGGCAAATTCGGTACGAAGGGAAAAATCAAAAAGACCACGCAAACAGCGGGAAGCGCAATGCCTGTAACCCTGCAACTCAATTCCAGCAACGCGACAATGAAAGCGATACCAAGAACTATCTCGGTTCGCGTCATGTCTCCCACATATTGAATGCGCCCGTCGGTCAGATATTGATAGTTTGCAATCAGATAGATCATCGGCACGATCGCGCAGATCGCGATCGCAAGGCGGTAAAGTCTCTGGCCCCAGAGACCAAAGCTGTCAGCAAAATAAAACGGCCGGGAATTGACCAACATGAGAAGGAAAAACGACAGCAGAAGATGGATCGTTCTTTGCAGAATTGCATCCATCAACCCGAATATGGCCGTGTACATATGGAATAGTGCCATACCCACGGCAATGGCGCGCACAAGGAGCGTTAAATTTCCAGAAGAGATCATGATGTCTGTTCACACCGAAGTAAGGGAAGCCTGATCTGCTTCTGTGTTACCCGGCTCACTTGATCCAGCCGCGTTCGCGATAATATCTCGCCGCGCCCGGATGAAACGGTGAGCCAGCGTCAATCGCCATTTCCTTGACATCGAAGGGCTCAAGCGAAGGCTCCGACGGACGTATCTGGTCGAAATTCTCCGCAATGAATTTCACCATCTGGTAGGCCAGCGGCTCGCTGAGCTTTGCCGACGCGGCAATGACGTTGGGATAGGCAAGTGAATCCACGGAGTTTGAAAGGTTCTTGTAGGCAGCACGGTCTTTCGGCCATTTAGTGATGTAGAAGCTCGGGTCTTCTTTGACAAAGGCGTCCATGATCTTGCGATCAAGCTCGATAAGCCGCACATTTCGCGTTTGCGCCAGGTTCATGAAGGCGCCAAAACGTTCGCTCGGCGCATACATCAGGCCCTGGTGATGCCCGTCCTTGAAAGATTCCACGGCCTCTGTAATTCGCAATGTTCCCAGATCGACCTTACCGGATATGCCTTCCATCTTTGCAATCGTCTCGCTGATTTCGCGAATGGAAAAACCTTTGGGCGCGACATTCAATTTTTTGCCGGCAAAATCCTTGAAGGTCTTAATCGTTGATTCCTCGGGGACGAATATGACCACGTGGAACGCATGCAAGGTAATGAGATTCACGGCATTGTTTGTCGCCTTTTTAAAGGGTTCCTTGCCAAGCCTGCCTTCCCGTAGGCTCTGCGACATGGTGATGCCAATATCTGACTTGCCATCATCAACCCGGATTACATTGCCAATGCTACCGCCTGGCTGAAGAGTAACGCGGCCGATCTCAGGCATCTTTTCAAGCAACGTCCCGAGCGCCACAGTGATGGGATATTGCGATCCACCCTGCGTGCCGGCGCCGACATTGATATCCGCCTTGCCTTGCGCAAGTGCGGCGCTGCCCGCCAGAAGCGATGCAGTCAAAACTAGCGATCCCATGCTTTTCATCAGACCCTCCCAAGCGCAAACAATATGCCAGATTTTTTCCCGGTGCTTTGCCCGTTCCAGCTTGCAACCACTTTAGCGGGCTTTCCTTGCCTCGCGCAAGTATGACGTGGCGGCGATTTACCGCTGGAAATTTCCCTCACAAAGGCTAATACCATCTCCCTTGATGCGTGACTCGTTCTGGCTATCCAAATCAGTC
>CAMDKB010000207.1 GCA_945901195.1 Rhizobium sp. Q54 | reverse complement strand
GCAAACCTTCTGCGGTGACGAGAAAGGCCTGATGGGGCGGCGAATTGGGATCGTCCTTCCGGATGATCATCTGGCCGTCTTTGGGTTCGGCGCATTGCATCAGCACATTGCCGACACGGATGAAAATATGCTTGGCGCGTCCGAGCTTGCGGTCCACCTCAGTGAAGCCCGCGTAATAATAAGGCTTGCCGCCCAGCACTTCGCGGATGAATTGCTCCATGCGCTCGATATTGGCGGTCGGCAATGCGAAATGATCGACGGTCATCAGGCCGAATTCATTGCTGACATCAGCGTTGCGCTGGCCGATGACAGCGTCAATGTTCTGCAGCGGGGGGCGTGTTCTGGCGGCAGCGTCGCTCATGGTTTCCTACATCCTTCCTTTGTGTTTCTTATTTGCTGTGGGTTTATAGCGTCTTTGGGGGCTTTCGGGTCTATCGGGTCTTGCGGGTATAGGGACCCAGAGCCGCCGCTGCCTGTTTGGCGAAAGACTCGTCGATCAGCTCGGCCGGCCTGATCTTTCCGGACACCAGCTTTTCGCGCTGCATGAAATTCCAATCGATGTCCAGGCTTCTCATATTGATCTGGCCATTGGGATCCACGGAATGTGAGTATACTGTGCGCAACATGGCGGCGGGCATTTTGAACTCGCGCTCGAAGGCCGCGATGATATCGTCATTGCCTTTCGCAAGCAGACCCTTGTCATCCATCGCATCGTTGTAATCGCGCATGCCCCGCATCAATGCGATCATGAAACGACGGCCAACGTCGGGCCGATCCTTCAGCATGGTTTCGCCATAGTGGAACACCGTCACCACATAATTGGGGAAGTAATCATTGGTGTTCATGAAGCGAACGCCATCTCCGGAATTGACCAGATCGGTCGCCTGCGGTTCGCCCATGAGGGAAGCATCGAGCGCCTTGTTTTTGAAGGCGAGAACCTGATTTGTATAGTTCATGTGCACAAGCTCGACATCGCCGAAATTCAGCCCTGCGCTTTGCAGGCCTGCATCGAGTAGTGCGTGAACTGTAATTCCCTTCGCGGCGATGGCGAATTTCAGGCCCTTCAGATCTTTCAGCGTCTTGAAGCGGCCGCTGTCCACAAGATCCTTCCGCACGAATACCGTGATGTAGGGAATACCATGCGATGTATGCGACCGATCCGCCACAGCCTTGATCATGACGCCACGCTCGACCGCGCTGTAGAGACCGGCGGAGATGGCGCCGCCTACGACGTCGAGTTGCTTGGACGCCATGGGGACGATGGTCTGGGCCGCTGACGGAAACACAACCTTTTCGAGATTGAGGTTTTGCTGGCGGAAATATCCACGTTCTTGCGCGACGATCACCGGCGCGTCCGCCAGTCCGCCGGTCATGGCGACGACGACCTTATCCAGTGTTTGCGCATGCGCAGGAATTGCAAGCGTCAGGACCGCAAGCATGCACGCAAGGCTTTGACCCGCCTTGAGCGGCCATTTCATGGGCAACATGGATTTCCCCTCCCTTTTTCGATTCATGTCTCGGGTCTTGTATGTTCCCTCTGTCGATCCAATATGGCCGACCCGGCGTATGTCTATAAATAGCCCTTCTCGCGATAATAGCGCTCCGCGCCGGGATGCAGCGGTATGGGTAGATCCCGGGCCAATTCGCGCATGTCGATCTTGCCTGTTAATCCGGAGCCGGGCCTGTCCATTACGCGATTGATGGCCTCCTTCTGTTCGTCGATCGCCATGACGATATAATAGGCAAGGTCATCATCGAGCGCTTCTGCGCAATACATCAGCCAGCCGCTGAAATCGAGGGTCGGTATGTCCCTGTCTATGCCGCGGAACAAACCTTTGGAGAGAACGCCACGCTGCCAACCCTGTTGACTCAATCGTTGCAGGATCGTGTCGGCGACCGGGAGAAATATGAGATCGTGCTCGGCTGTCAGTTTCTTCCAGCGCAATGTCATGATGGCTTCGTCGAATATGGCGTCGAAATCTTCAGAAACCGCCGCGCCACCGCCGCTCAGCATGCGCGGTCTGTCGCGCAGAACTTTTCCGCCCCAGCTCTCGATATCGGCAAACCCGAAGCCATAGGCCTTCATCACTTCTTCGGCGCACCATGACGCCGGATGATTTGTTTCCAGCAAAGTCGTTGAAACGCGCAGGGGATATTTCCTGTCGCGGATATCCTCGAAACTGCGGATGCCGGTTGCCGCGCGCACCGCAAACACCATGCGGTCGTTATGGGGAAAATTCGCAATTGCTCGCAACGGGAGCGGTTCTCTGAAAGGTTGCACCCCAGTGGCGGCGAGCCGCCCGATCCAGGACGGCGTGGTGATGGCCGCGTGATAGTCGCCCGCTGCGACTGCATGGCAGCCGTCGAATATGCTGCGCCCCGGTTCGATAGCCGTGACCGAGACGCGCGCGCCTGCTCCCAGCACGCTATAATAACCGCCGAGCCACAAGGCCAGCTGGCCGCACAGAGGCATCCAGTTCACGCCGCTGCCGAGAAATTTCAGTTCGACGCCTGTCGTATTCATGATACCGTGTTCCTTGAATATGCTCGTGATCGCAGGTTATTTCACAACGCCACTTATATCCAGAGCCTTCTTCGCCCGCTCTACAAGCTCTGGCGGCGTTTTATAAATATTGCTCACAATGTTTTGCAATTCCTCACCCCTCATCAACGTCACGCGAATATTGAGACGCTCGGCTTCCGAGAGCAATTGCTTGTCAGACAATACGTTTGCAAAAGCGTCGCGCAGCGCCGCCAACCTGTCTGCAGGCACGCCCGGCGTGGTGATATAGGGTCGGCCGAACCGTTGCTGCGAATAAAACAGGTTCATCACCTGCAGATCTTCCTTGCTTCTCGCAAGTTCGGTGGCGCGCGGAATTTTCAGCCTGCGTGTAAGCTCGTTCTCCTCACCGTTCTCCTGAAACAGAATGCGCAATTCGCCACGTTCCAGCTCTTGCCGTATCACGGCTTGGGAGGCGCTCCAGCCCATGCCACACCAGCCCTGAATCTCGCCGCGTATGGCAGCCAGCGTCACCTCGCGCGAACCCTTGTATCCCATCACAAGTCTGAACTTTGTACCGATGACATTGTTGAGAAGCGCAGGCGAAGCCACCATCGAGGCTCCCGGCGCGGAGCCTCCGACGATAAGCTCCTTTTCCAACAAGTCCTGCATTGTTTTCACGGGCGCATCGCTGCGTACAAAACAGAGATAGGGCTCGCCTTCCATACTCCCGAGATAAAGCATTTTTTCTGGATCATAGGGGCTTTTGGCGCGATCAGTGACAAGCGGATCGGTAATCGCCTGTGCGTAGGTGCCAGTCATCGCCGTGCCATCGCGCGGCGCTACATTGGCGATGAAGGCTGTCGCGGTTTTCCCTGCCGCACCGGGCATATTTTGCACCACAGGCGTGGGATTTCCAGGAATATAGCGCCCGATATGACGGCCCAGCAATCGCGCATAAGTGTCGTAGCCGCCACCGGCCGAGGACGCCGCATAGATACTGATCTGTTTGCCGCGATAAAACTCAGCAACAGCATCCTGCGCCCTTGCAGGTGAGCCGATTGCAGCGGCAGCACATATAATGGCGCAAGCCAGGTACTTTTCCGCGGCCATGTCTTCCTCCAGAATTTCGATAGAGTTTAGTGAACAAACCAAGCGGCGTAAAAACCCGTTTTATTCCCCGATTGCGCCGGAAGCCTTCACGACCGGCGCCCAGCGGGCGATCTCTTCCTTGACAAACTCCGCCATCGCCTCCGGACTCGAGGCGACAACATCAAGGCCTGCGGCTTCGAGCTTGGCATTGATATCCGGCCGCCGGAGAAAGTCGCCAATAATCTTGTTGTAGCGATCAACAATCACGCGCGGCGTTTTGGCCGGCGCTGCAACCGCGAACCACGCGCTGACATCAAAACCGGCAAAGCCTTCCTGCTCCGCCATAGGGATCACATCAGGCAGGGAAATTGAACGTGCTTTTGAAGTGAGGCCAATGGCGCGAAGAGTCCCTGCCGCGATATGCTGCCGCGCTTCGGGAATGGCAATGAACATCACCTGTATTCGCCCGGCCAGCAGGTCGGGCATTGCGGCGGATGCGCCACGATAGGGCACATGAGTCATCTTCACGTTTGCGACCATCTTCACCATCTCACCGCTGAGATGTTGTGATGTGCCAGAACCTGCCGAACCGAACGATAGCGCTTCGGGATTCTTGCGCGCGTAGTCGGCAAGTTCGGTTACGTTCTTCACCTGTAGTGACGGATGTACCACGACCACATTTTTCGCCAGTGCTGCTATGGTGATGAAAGCAAAATCATTGATCGGATCAAATCGCATTTTGTCGCCGTAGAGCGTCGGGTTAATGCCGTGAGTTGATACCGTGACCATGCCGATCGTATGACCATCAGGTTCAGCACGCGCGAGCATTTGGGCGCCAATATTGCCGCCCGCACCCACCCGGTTTTCCACCGACACCGTCTGCCCGAATTGCTTGCCCGCCTCATCGGCAATCAGCCGCGCCAGCATATCCAAAGTCCCACCCGCAGACGTGAGCGTGATCAGCCGCACTGGCTTGCTTGGAAATCTCGCATCTTGCGCCATCGCAGGTGCAACAAACAGCGCGACGGCGGCCAGCAACGCATAGCGGACTCTTGGCATGGCGTTTCCCCTATTTCGGAACAAATGTCGCCCGGAAGCCGGTCAATTGCAATGCCCCGGGTGCCGGGAGCCGATTTTGCCGCCATGATTTCTTTCGCCGCTGGGGACGTGAAGTGAGGCGGGCGGTTACGCTTGATCAGGGAGAACTGGTCGAAGCTGTAACCTGCGCAATCAATTCATCGACCCGCTGCACCATGTCTTCCGGGGCGTGCAGGCCGGCATAAATAACGAAATCTGGTCGCAGGATGAGGCCATTGATGCCGTGCTCGCCGAAAAATTTCTCGAAGCGACCGGTGATATCTTGCACCAGTTCCCGCGATGTCCCTGAGCCAATGCCCGCCAGCGCACATTTGATTTCGGACAATTTCACCAATTGATCGGCTCTCAGAATTTGTTCCGGCGAAATACCGCGATAAAGAATCTGGAAGCCCCATCCGAAAATATCATCGAATAATGCTTTGCGACCTTGCCATATGACCAGCGCCTGAGGCCCGACTTCGCCCGCTGGCGCAATCGGCTGTTGCGCCGCATCCAGATGCAATATCCCGTGTTTGATTATCGGCTCGGCCTGAGCCGGTGCGGCCGGTTGATTGACGTAGACTTCGTCCCGCTGCCGTGCGGCCGCTTTATCGCCGATAAACGCCAGCGCGCCCAGCCTGTCTGAACCATGCACATAATAACGCGCATGCGGCTTGCGTTCCGCCTCGTAGCTATCAAGCAGTTTATCCGCAGCCATGCCGCGCAGGACAAGATCAAGCTTCCAGCTCAGATTGGCTGAATCGCGCAAAGCAGAACAACCACCCTGCCCCATGAACGGCGTCATCGCATGTGCAGCGTCGCCTGCAATGAAGACACGCCCCTTGCGCCATTGACTGGCAAGCCTGCCTTCGAACACATGCACAGCCTGACGAAATACTTCGAGATCATCGCTTGTCAGACCATAGGTCTCTTTCAGATAGCGATAGGCAATTGCGGGGTCGGCAACACTCTTGCGGTCTACATCGGGATCAATCTGGAAATTGATGCGGATGACATCCTTGCCCAGTGGAATGATGGAATGCGCACGCCCTTCCGGCGCGCAGAAAATCGCAGCTATGCGGCCGTCTGGCGATTGCCCCAGAAAATCCGGCAATTCGCGCTTGCGCGTCGCATCCACAGTGAACCACGCGCCACGAAACGGCCAGCTTTCACGTTCGATACCCAGCAATTCACGCGTCACGCTGCGCGCGCCGTCGGCGCCAATCACATAACGCGCGCGAATTACGCGCTTCGCATCGCTATCGCGTTGTTGCGCCGTGACAGCGACGAAATCTTCGGCCTGTTCGATTCCGCAAACTTCCCAGCCTGTATTGATTTGTGCGCCGGCCATGCGGGCGCGCGCATCCATGGCGTCCTCAATATCGGGTTGATGCAGCGAAATACGAAACGGATGGCCGCAGACGTGTTCGCCGCTCCAGTCGAAATCTACGAGCACCTTGCCCTCACCATTGGCGAGCAAATAGCGGGGCCGCGAAACCGAATTGCGGAAAGCATGCTCAGCATCCCCGGCTGCTTGAATGATGCGGGCGCTTTCGCCATCAATAGTCGCGATGCGCGGTTGTCCATAAAGCGTCGGCCAGCGTTCGAAAACGCATACGCTGTGCCCGCGTTGCGCGAGCAACGACGCGGCTGCAAGCCCAGTTGGCCCGTAGCCAGAGATGGCGACATCAAAAACATTTTCGGGCTGCGCAAATTTCGAAGACATGATTGAGCTTTAGCGTCCACTTTGATCAGGAGCGACACCACCATATATTTCGGCAACGTGTCCAGATGGCCGCTCAACAAATCGAGACGCTGCTCACCTGGCCCCCTCAAGCCAGGCGATTGCCCCTTGCCCTGCAGCAAAACCTGTCGCCATACAGGCCTGCAGCAGATAGCCGCCGGTTGGCGCTTCCCAGTCCAGCATTTCACCGGCACAAAATACACCCGGCATGCGTTTCAGCATGAAGTTCTCATCCAGTTCGGAAAAAGCAATGCCTCCCGCGCTGGAGATCGCCCGCTCGATGGGGCGGACACCCAGCAGACGCAAGGGAAGCGCCTTGATATGCGCCGCCAGTTTGCGTGGATCATCGAAAGGCGCATCGGTTTCACGCAGCAACGCGATCTCGATGGCGGGCATCGCCAGTCTTTTGCGCAGATGATTGGACAGCGATGTCTTGCCCCGTGGCGCTTCAAGCCGTTGCGCCAGAACATCAGCGCTCATATCCGGCTTCAGATCGATCATCAGCAACGCTTCCCCATCGCGATCAATCGCATCACGAAGAGCCGCTGATTGCGTGTAGATGGCCCCGCCTTCGAGGCCATAACCGGATATCGTACATTCCCCGGTGACACGCACATCGTTGAAAACCAGCGCTACATTCTTCAGCGGTGAACCGGCAAAATTGTCGCGCAGATGTTGCGACCATGCGACGTCGAATCCGCAATTGGCGGGCCGCCAAGGCAATAGTGCAACGCCTTTTGCTCGCAGCAGGCTACTCCATGCGCCATCCGAACCGAGCCGCGCCCACGATGCCCCGCCCATGGCGAGAATCGTAGCATCGGCATCAATTTTATGAAGCTCGCCATCGGCATCCTCCACAAGCAATCGTCCCGCCTCATCCCAGCCGCGAAAATGATGCCGCAACTTCACTTGCACGCCTTGTCCATTGAGCCGCCTGAGCCAGGCGCGCAGAAGCGGCGAAGCTTTCATCGATTTGGGAAACACACGCCCGCTGCTGCCAACAAAAGTCTCCTGCCCTAGCTCTTCACACCATGCAATGAGAGCCGCGGGCGAAAATGCGTCAATCGCAGCCGCAAGATGACCTTCCTCATCGCCATATCGCTTGAGAAACCTGGCGAGCGGCTCACTATGGGTGATGTTGAGTCCGCCCCGCCCCGCCATGAGGAATTTACGCGCCAGCGACGGCATGCGCTCATAGATCGTGACATGCGCCCCGTCACGCGCCAGCATTTCGGCAGCCATCAGACCCGCAGGGCCACCGCCGATCACTGCGGCATTTTTTATCTTCGGCACATCTGGCCTCTCCGCCTTACCCATGAAATACTCACAGCCTCAAAAAGCTCACGCCGGACAACCGGCTGTCGGCATGGCATGACAGAGGGGGGACCAATGGTCAAAGCAATCCGCATTCAAACGCATGGCGAGCCGGAGGTGATGAACCTCATCGACGTGGAATTGCCCGCACCCGCCGCCAACGAAGTGCTGGTCCGTCACACCGCCATTGGCATCAATTTCTCCGATATCAATGTGCGGCGCGGCGGGTTCTATTATCCTGAACCCATGAA
Source organism: Rhizobium sp. Q54 (assembly GCA_945901195.1). Lineage (GTDB taxonomy): Bacteria > Pseudomonadota > Alphaproteobacteria > Rhizobiales > Beijerinckiaceae > Terripilifer. The sequence continues at coordinate 64 of CAMDKB010000207.1, read as the reverse complement.
GATGCCGCTCACCCCAGGCAATGAAGCCGCTGGCTTCGTCGAAAGTGTCGGTTCCGCCGTTTCG
>CAMDKB010000206.1 GCA_945901195.1 Rhizobium sp. Q54 | reverse complement strand
GACCGAGTTTGAAAGCGTCTTCCACCGTTTTGATTTGTGACGTTGATGAAACCAGCCACAGCCATGGCTCTACACTAACCGTTCCCAGGTGCCCGACTTTGTTGATGTCAAAACGGACGCCCGGCTGGTTCGTCAATTGTGCGAGCGCTGCGCCAGTGCCGTTTGCAATCATCATTGTAAGCCCATCCGGCGAAGCGATGAAAACGCGGTTAAGCGCCGCTATGCCGCCCGCGCCCGGCTGATTCTCGACGATCACGGTCGCGCCAAGTTGTTTGGACAAGGCGGGTGCAATCGTACGCGCGTATATGTCGTAACCGCCACCAGCGCCAAAGCCGACGACAAGCCGTACGGTCTTGCCTTTGAAAAACTCAGCTTCGTCCGCCCAAACGTTTTGCGGAAGAATGGCGCTGACAGCGCTCAGCACAATTGCGAAAATCGAGGACAAGATGGCATTTGGCGGACGCATGTCGTCTTTCCCTGTCGGTCGTGGTGGAGATGCTTGGCAACTTTTAGCCGGGGAAAGAGAATTTACCAACTCAGGCACGTGGAGTCACTTGCCTATGCTTTCCACCAATTCGAGCAACGCAGCCGCATTTGGGCTAGTGGCGGTGGCGATACGGGAAGGCGCTATTTCCGCGAGGCCGGCGGCGACATCGTCCGACAGGCAGGCATGGAGTACCGTGCGGCATTGATCCTGGAGATCACCTGACCGAATGATGCGTGCAAATATCTCTGCGCTCCGCCTGGAAAAATGAGTAATCGCGTCGATCTTTCCTGCACGCAACGCCAAGATAGCCTCGCCCGAGAGGCTTGCGGTTGTCGCCGCTCGATATAGAACTACAACTGTTATCTGGTGTCCCGCGTCGCGCAAGCTGGCTTCCAATACGGGCTTCCTGTTTTCGCCAGTCAGATAAAGAAAGTGTGCCGGGGCGGCAAAGTCTTTCGGGACAGAGCGCAACAGAGATTGGGAATCCGGCGCGATTTCCAGTATGCTTTCAAAGCCAGCTTCGCGCGCGGCGCTGCCAGTCTGTGCGCCTACGACATAGGCCGGCAAGGCTAAAATATCGCGATATTTCTGCCTTTCGTCGTTCAGGATGTTCAAGGCATTCGTGCTGGTGATTATGACCGCGTTGAAGCTTTCTCCGCGAATTGAGTGTTCTGTTTTTTCGATTGTCAGAACCGGGGAAATGAGAGCGGTGTGACCGGCTTGCTCCAGCAAATGAGCGAAACGCTCGGCATCTTTTTGCGGTCGTGTCACCAGCACCAGCATTTCAGATGCTCCGCGGCATGTTTATCAGGCGAAAATATCGAAAGGAGCGCGCTCCAGCAATTTGCGACCGCATTCCGTTCCCAGTGTTTCGGCCTGAGAAATTGCCGCATCCCTGCTAATTTCGAAGTATTGCGAACCATCCTTGCGAAGAATCATGCCACGAAACGAAAGGTTTCCGCCAGTCACTCGCGCAAGGCCTGCTATTGGGGTGCGGCACGAACCATCGAGGATACGCAAAAAGGCGCGTTCGGTAGTCAACGCATGTCCAGTTTTTGTGTCGCAGATTGCTTCGACTTTCTGGTGGGTGACCAGATCGTTGCACCGCGCCGTAATTCCAATGGCGCCCTGTCCGATGGCGGGGAGAAACTGATCTTCACTCAGGATTTCGGTTGCGCTGGCTTCATGACCAAGGCGTTTGAGGCCAGCGAGGGCGAGCATTGTGCCATCGACTTCGCCGGCCTGCACTTTCCGCAGGCGAGTTTCGACGTTGCCGCGCAACAATGATATTTCCAGATCAGGCCTGAGCCGCTTCACGAGGGCGGCCCGGCGCAATGAAGCTGTACCAATACGCGCCCCTCCGGCGAGCGCCATCAATGTCTGGTTGTCTTTTCCAATGAAGACATCGCGGACATCTTCCCTGGTCGGATATCCGACAACGCAAATTTCCGGCGGCAATGTTGTTGGCAAGTCCTTGGATGAATGAACTGCAATATCGATCCGTCCGTCGATCATGGCGGTATCGAGTTCTTTGGTGAAAAGGCCTTTGCCGCCGGCTTCTGAAAGCGCCCTGTCCTGGATCATGTCTCCAGTGGTGCGAATGACCAGGACTTCGATCCGTGCTTCGGGAATTCCGTGTGCCTGCGAGAGGCAGTGACGAATCTGATGTGTTTGCGCCAGGGCGAGCGGGCTGCCCCGCGTTCCAATTCTGATCCAGGGTAAATCTTGCATGCCCGCTTCTATATCCAAATCGGCAGGCGGGATAGGCTTTCGCGGCGTCGCTGGAACGACTAGAAAGGGGTATGCGAGTCCTTGGAATAGAAACCACCTGCGACGAAACGGCTGCCTCGGTCGTGGCGCTTGGTCGTGGCGGTAACGGCGAAATTCTGTCCAATGTTGTTCTCAGTCAGATTGCGGAACATGCGGACTTCGGCGGTGTGGTGCCAGAAATCGCGGCGCGCGCGCATGTTGCGGCGATAGACCGGATCGTTGCCTGCGCCATGGCCGAGGCTGACGTCTCCTTTCGCGACCTTGACGGGATTGCCGCGGCAGCGGGCCCTGGCTTGATCGGCGGAGTGATGGTCGGGATGGTGACTGGGAAGGCGATTGCGCTCGCGGCAAAGAAGCCTTTTGTAGCTGTGAACCATTTGGAAGCTCACGCTCTGACTGCCCGGCTTACAGACGGCATTGCGTTCCCCTACCTGCTGTTGCTGGTTTCGGGGGGGCACACACAATTGCTGGCGGCACGCGGGGTCGGCGATTATTTGCGCCTCGGCACCACAATTGATGATGCCGTCGGCGAAGCTTTTGATAAAGTTGCAAAAATGCTTGGCCTGGCCTATCCCGGAGGTCCGCAAGTCGAGAAGGAAGCGTTGCGGGGCGATCCCCAGCGTTTTGCATTTCCACGACCCATGCACGGGCGTGAAATTCCGGATTTTTCCTTTTCGGGATTGAAAACAGCTGTCCGGCTAGCTGCCGAGCGTATAGCGCCACTTTCGGGAACAGATATCGCCGATCTCTGTGCATCATTTCAGGCAGCGATTGTCGATATTATGGTTGAGCGAACGCGTGCGGGATTAGGTGCTTTCCGGCAGCAGGTTGGCGCGCCTAATGCCTTGGTTGTCGCTGGCGGGGTGGCGGCCAATGACTCAATTTGCCGCGCACTGCATCGGTTGACGATTGAATCGGGACTTCGCCTGATTACGCCGCCACCGGCGCTTTGCACAGACAATGGTGCGATGATCGCCTGGACTGGAATTGAAAGATTGCGCCTTGGGATGGCTGATGGTCTTGACTTCGCGGCCCGGCCCCGCTGGCCACTCGACAAAAATACCCGATTGGTGGGCGGAAAAGCCTGATGCGTTTGCGTCCGACCCTTGTTTCGCAGACAGGCCTGATGCCGTGGCGGATCGGCTTTATTATACTGTTTCTGGCGCTCGTGCCGGTCGAAGCAAGTGGACCGCTGGATCGCGAACGAACAATGGCGGGTGTCAGGCTTTATTATGCTCCGCAGACCAATCTGGCTGAAATCGACCGGGCGCTTCTGGCGTCCGCACGAACACGAGTTGATATGGCCGCATATGTGCTCACCGATCAGACGATCATGACCGCATTGACTGATGCGGCACGCCGCGGCGTGAAGGTGCGCATATATTTCGATCCAGATCAGCCCGCACTCAAGAATCCGGATCCGTCTTCGCCCTTCAGAACGTTAATGCGTTTGCCGAACGTGGAAACCCGCGTGAAATTTGGGGGGAATGATCTGATGCATCTGAAAGCCTATCAGATTGATGGTCGGGTCCTTCGCACCGGGGCGGCAAACTTTTCGTTTTCAGGCGCCCGGCGGCAGGATAACGACCTTATAGTGATCGAAAGTCCCGATGCAGTGGCGCAATTCCTTCGGCAATTCGAGTTCATGTGGACACGCAGTGGTAGCGGCCCGTTCCCGCGTCAGGCCGAAAGGTAATTGCTTGGGATGAGCGAGGACCAGCGAATTAATCATGTTGCCGTGATTGGCGCCGGGAGTTGGGGAACCGCGCTGGCCAATGTCTCTGCGCGCGCTGGACATAAGGTCAGCCTGTGGGGTCGCGACGCCGGGCACATCGAAGTTATGAAAGAGGCCCGCCAAAATATTGCATATCTGCCGGGTATCACTTTGGAGAATAGCGTTCTGCCTTCGAGCGATCTGCAATGCGTTAGGGAAGCCGATGTCATTTTGCTGGTTGTTCCGGCCCAAGCCCAACGGGCAGTTGCACTTTCGATTCGCACACTTGTAAGGGCAGGGGTCCCTGTCGTTGTGTGTGCGAAGGGCATTGAACGAACGACCCGGCAATTTATGGCGGAAGTCGTGTCGCAAGCGATGCCGGGCTTGCCGGTGGCAGTACTTTCCGGGCCGAGCTTTGCACACGATGTCGCCAAGGGCTTGCCGACAGCGGTGACGATCGCTTGCAATTTGCCCGGGATCGCGAAAAAACTCGCCGCCAGCCTGGGGACATCGGCCTTCCGCCTTTACTATAGCGACGATGTGCGCGGCGTGGAGATCGGCGGATCGGCCAAAAACGTTTTGGCGATCGCCTGCGGAATCGCGGCGGGCCGAGGACTTGGAGCGAGTGCAAATGCGGCTCTGGTGGCGCGGGGTTTCGCTGAATTACGCCGGTTTGGCGCTGCCTTTGGCGCGCAATCGGAAACTTTGATGGGTCTTTCCGGGCTTGGCGATCTCGTGCTGACTTGTGGGTCAGAGCAATCTCGCAACTTTGCTTTCGGACTTGCTCTGGGTCGGGGAAAGTCTCTGGCTGAGGCCAGCGGCGGCAAATTGGCGGAAGGCGCATTTACTGCTGGTGTTCTGGTGGACATGGCCCGGGACAGGGATGTCGAAGTGCCAATTTGCGAGGCTGTAAATGCTCTGCTGACGGGCAAGATTGATATTCCCAGCGCCATAGAGTCGCTGCTCTTGCGGCCGCAGCGAAGCGAAATTTGAACGATTGGCAGTTTACGCCGCATTAAGTCGGGCGCATCATGGGAACAGGGACGGTCCGGGAAGAGATCGTATACTGGTTCTGGAAACGAAGGTGGCTGGAATGCTTTCCAAAGAAGATAATGAACGGCTCACACGTGTTGGTGCGGGAACGCCCATGGGCGAAATGTTGCGGGAATTGTGGACCCCTGCAGTCCGTTCGGCCAGTCTTGTCGCAGACGGCGCGCCAAAACCATTTCGGCTTTTGGGTGAAGACCTCGTGGCATTTCGCGCAACCGATGGCCGCATTGGTATTTTGCGCAAGGCTTGTCCGCATCGCTGCGCATCACTGGCTCTTGCCCGAAACGAAGGCAATGGATTGCGATGCATTTTTCATGGCTGGAAAATCGATGTGTCAGGCGTAGTTGTCGACACGCCTACCGAGCCTGCAGATAGCCGCGAAGCGTTTGCTGCGCGGGTGCCTGTCGTTCATTATCCAGCCAAGGAAGCAGGCGGACTGGTCTGGGTCTATATGGGCAAACGCCAGACTCCACCGCCATTTTATGACTTCGAATTTCATCATCCGCCGGCCGATTCGCTGCTTCGTTGCGCCATCGTGCACGGAAATTGGCTCCAGGGGTTTGAGGGCCAGCTCGATTCTGCCCATCTCAATTTCCTGCATTCGACATCAGTTCCACGCTCACGTCCGAATACCACGGGTTCGATGGTGACGAATGATTCTGCCCCTCGCTTTGAATTCATCGACAAGCCTTATGGATATCGTGAAGCAGCCCTTCGCAGTCTTCCGGACGGGTCCGTTTATGCGCGTATTCGTGAGGTGGTGCTGCCCTATTACTCATTGATTCCTGGCAATCACAACGAGCCGCGCCTCGTGGTAGTTGTGGTTCCGATTGACGATGAGTGGAGCGCGCATTGGTATTATTACATGAACCCATTCGGCCCGGTGCCGGACTGGTATGCCCAGCAAGCCATGGATCGTTCAGGACCGGATGACGATGATTTTGCGGCCGATCGTGGAACAGCGGCCAACGCTTGGCATCAAGATCGAGATGCGATGAAGAATGGCCATTTCAGCGGCATCATGAAAAACTTCGTCTACGAGGATTTCATCATCGAGGAGTCCATGGGACCCATCATGGACCGCTCGCAGGAATTTCTCGGCACAAGCGATGCCGTCATCGTGCGCACCCGGCGTATGTTGCTCAAGGCACTGGACGATCATGCCGAGGGCAAACTTCCGTTTGGCGCTGATGGCGGCATCGATTATCGAGCCATACGTTCGCTTGCTATCCGGTTTCCGCGAGACACGAACTGGAAAGAACTCGATATAATAAACCCGCCGGATTTTGGGAACAAATTGAGCGATGCCGCCGAATAAGCGGCAAGGATAAACGCGGAATGCTGTTGGCGTTCCGCGTTTGGATATTTAGCCAATGTGTTCGCGGCGCGCAGGTGGCAAGCGAGCTGCCAGTACCTTGTCGATGCGGCGGCCATCAAGGTCCACGACTTCAAATCTCCAGCCAAGCGCATTTACCCATTCGCCCGTGGCAGGCAGATGGTGGAGGTGCGAGAGAACAAATCCTGCGAGGGTTTCATAGTCACGGTTCTCAGGCAGCGTGATACCTATCTGTTCTGCCATTTCATCGGCGGGCATATAGCCTGCAAGGAGCCATGAGCCGTCTTCACGTTTGACAGCTAGGTCGCTCTCTTCTGAATCCGGGCGAAACGCGCCTGTAATTGCTTCAAGCAGATCGGTCGGCGTGACGACTCCTTCAAAGTGGCCATATTCATCATGCACGAGGGCCATAGGGACAAGGGCGGTTTTCAGCATGCTCAAAACGTCCAACGCATCGGCATTATCATGAATGACCGGGGCCTTGCGGACGTGGGCCCTGATATCGAAAGGCTCTCCTGACAAAAGTGCGGCGAGCACTTCCCGGGCCGTTACGACCCCTGTCATTTCATCCGATGAGCCTTCGCCAGCAGGTAGTCGCGAATGTTGAGACTCGATAAGGATTTTTCGGATTTCTTCTTCACTGGCGCTCAGGTCAATCCAGGCGACTTCCGTACGTGGCGTCATGACAACCCGAACGGCCCTGTCGCCAAGACGCAGAATTCCTGAAATCATTTGCCGTTCCTCGGATTCGAGAACGCCGGCATTTTCTGCCTCTGCCACGATTGTTTTCAGTTCTTCTTCCGTTACTTTTTCATCGTGCTGCGAATGCTGGCCTAGAAGTCGCAGGATCGCTCGCCCCGAAAAACTAAGAAGCCAGACGATTGGATGAGAAACATTCGAGAGAATCGTCATGGCCGGGGCGACGCGTGCGGCCACGCCCTCGGGATTTCGCAAGGCAATCTGCTTGGGGACCAATTCGCCGACAATTAAAGAGCCGTATGTAATCAACGCAACAACAAGGCCGACGCCAAGTGCATCTGCAGCGCTTCCGGGAACCCCTTTTTCTGCCAGCCATTCGGAAAGCCGTTGGCCGAGTGTGGCCCCGGAAAACGCGCCTGAAAGGACGCCAACCAGTGTGATCCCTATCTGCACAGTCGAAAGAAATCGACCGGGATCGGCCGCCAGGACAAGAGCCCGACGCGCGCCGGGGATGCCGCGTTCGACCATGACCTTCAGGCGCGCGGGCCGCGAAGACACGACTGCGAGTTCCGACATGGACAAAAGGCCGTTAACAAGTATCAGGCCGACCACAATCCCGAGTTCGATGTAAAGCATGCCAATTCATAGCATCTTGCGCGCAAAAGCACGAGGCCGGGGAATTGGCAAACACGAGGACATCGCCTGTGGAGAATGTTCGAGCCAATGAGGGATTGATAGCAAAACGGCTCAAAATCTCATATTTTGGACATTTAATTGGGAGCAGAGAATGGCTTACTGGCTTGTGAAAAGTGAACCGGTCAAATGGTCCTGGGATGCGCAGGTTGGAGCCGGAGCCAAGGGGACGCATTGGGATGGCGTTCGCAATCATTCCGCCAAACTCTCTTTGATGGCGATGGAGCTGGGCGAGCAGGCGTTCTTTTATCATTCGAATGAAGGCAAGGCGGTTGTAGGAATTGTAGAGGTCATC
>CAMDKB010000205.1 GCA_945901195.1 Rhizobium sp. Q54 | reverse complement strand
ATTAAGCCGGCTCGGGTCGCCTGCGAGCGCCAATCGGCCAGCACGGCATCAATCGTCTGGTAGACCGCGACCTGCCCGAACGGAGCTTTCAGATTACGCACGGCAGCAATCGCCTCTCGCCCATCGGGCAGCGTAAATCGCTGGGCCCCAGCCTTTTCAGCGAAAGTTGTCAGGAGCTGAACATGTCCCAATATATCTGTCAGCGCTGCCTGGCGCGTTAGTTGCGGAGGCAATGTACCCGCTATCCGGCCGGTATTGTCGGTGATGATCACGACACGGCCGCGCGCGATGACACGACCAGGCAGGTCCTTCTCGAAGAGCTGGCTTTGTCCTTGAACATAAGTGGATGCGCTGGAATCGACGACCGTCGAAACTGTAAGCGCGACCATTTCGATTTCAGACATCACCTCGGTGATGGTGTCTTTGCGATCATCAACGGCAAACAGAAGCGCGATCAGTCCTAGAGTTGCGCTGAATATGCCGACCATTGCAGGGACGCCGAAATGCGCAAAGGACGCAAAACCGCCGCCCGAAAGGCTGCGACTCCGGCCGATTGCAGACGCAGTTTTCTTGTCTGCCTCCGCGCGTGCGGAAGCATCGGCCACGTTTGCACGCGCCATGCTCAGGCCCCCTTGATCCAACACGCACCGATGTGCCGCACCTGTGCGAATCAGTTCCAATTGAATCTTTGAGAACCGATTTGTCCAGAGGTTAACGAATCGTTGACTCAAAAAAGTCAGGCTTGAATCGATATTCTCGATTCAAGGGTGTGTTGCCCGGTGATGTTCGCCTGTTGCGAGTCCTTCAGGCCAGCGAACGTGAGACTATATCGCGAACGTCTGAGGACAGATTGGCCGTGTCCGCAATGCGCCTGAGGGATTTTTCTGCAAGAGCCCTGCGCCCCGCCTCCAAAGTCCGCCAGCTACGGAAGGCGACCAGCAGCCGTGCGGCCAATTGAGGGTTGGATGCATCCAGTTCCAGAACCATCTCCGCAATAAACTGATAGCCTGCGCCGTCGGCGGCATTGAATTGCGTTGCGTTGCGGCTTGCGAAGGTCGCGACCAGCGACCGAAAGCGATTGGGGTTCGATCGGGAAAACAGTCTATGCTCCATCAGGCCGCGCACCCGGGCGAGCGTGCCAGATTCCGGTATCATGGCCTGCAGCGCAAACCATTTGTCCATGATCAAATGGTCTTCATGATAACGATCGTAAAATTCACTCAGCGCGGTTTCGCGTTCGGGACAATCGCGCGAACACAGGATCGATATGGCTGACATGCGGTCAGTCATGTTGTCAGCGTCACGAAATTGTTTGAGCGCCAGTGAAGCACCCAGCTCCTTGTTGGCCAAAGTCAGATAGCCAAGGCTTGAGCCGCGCATCGACCTCAGCCCGGCGCTACTGGAATCAGCAGCCCAACGCGCGGGCTTGGAAACGGTTTCGTAGGCTCGTGCAAAGGCGTCGATATGTGTCCGGCCTATATCTTCGCGCAGGAACCTTCCGGCTCTGAAAATGGCGTCTGGATCGACATCAGCGCCAATCTCTCGCGCAATGTCGCCATCCCCGGGCAACGACACGGCTTGGGCGGCAAACTCCGGATCGCGTTGCCAGCCAGCCATCACATTGCCGATTGCATCGCAGACGCCGTGGCTATGCGACAGCGCTTCGTTGCGGCGCAGGATGGCCGTGTCTGCGATCAGCAATTGCGTGGCGTAAGTCTGAAGCGCCTGCCAACGATTGAACATGTCGGTGTCATGCGCCGCAAGTGCCAGATAGTCTTCATCAGGCGCCTTCATCTCGATACGCGTTGGAGCTGAAAACTCACGCAGGACCGAGACAGCCGGGCGTGAAGAAATATTCCTGAATTCAATTGTCCTGCGCGGGGTCTCCAGTATGAAAGTCGAGTCCTTGATCTCTGAAGCCGCCGCGCCGTTCGCTTCTTGTGCGCCGGGCGTGGTTAGGGAAAGTTCTTGGCCATCGTGTGAGATGAGGCCCAGTTTGATCGGCAGGACGTGGGGCAGCTTCGACTCTTGTCCAGGCGTAGCCGGGATGGTTTGGATGAACGTCAATTTCAGTGTCTTTTGATGTTCATCGAACACACTTTGAACTTCGATAGTGGGCGTGCCTGCCTGAGTGTACCAGCGCATGAATGTAGATAGGTCGCGACCCGAACTTTCGGCAAAGCAGCCGATGAAGTCCTCGACGATTGCCGCTGTTCCATCATAGCGCTCGAAATACAAATCCATGCCGCGGCGAAATGCATCTGCGCCTATATAGTTCTTGAGCGTCCGGATGACTTCGGCGCCTTTTTGATAAACCGTCGCAGTGTAAAAATTGTTGATCTCATGATAGACTTCCGGCCTTACGTTATGGGCGAGCGGTCCGGCGTCCTCTGCAAATTGCGCCGCGCGAAGTCCGCGCACGTCCTGAATGCGCTTGACCGGCCGCGAGCGCTGGTCGGCTGAAAATTCCTGGTCCCTGTAAACAGTAAGACCCTCCTTGAGACACAGCTGAAACCAGTCACGGCAGGTAATCCGGTTGCCTGTCCAGTTATGAAAATACTCATGGGCAATCACTGTTTCGATGCCGGTAAAATCGCCATCCGTTGCTGTCTCCGGCGACGCCAGTACATATTTGTCATTGAAGACATTGAGACCCTTGTTCTCCATCGCACCCATGTTGAAATCGGACACGGCGACGATGTTGAAGACATCAAGGTCATATTCGCGGCCAAAAACGTCCTCATCCCATTTCATGGAACGCTTGAGGGCATCCATCGCATAATGCGCGCGCTCTTCCTTTCCATGTTCAAGGTAGATGCCAAGTTTGACGGCGCGACCCGACTTTGTGACGAATTGGTCGGCGATCATGCCGAGATTGCCGCCGACAAGCGCGAATAGGTAGGAGGGCTTGGGATGCGGATCATGCCAGATGGCGAAGTGCCGGCCGTTGCCAAGTTCGCCGCTGGCAAGTGCATTGCCGTTGCCGAGCAGCACTTCAGCTTCCGCATGGTCTGCCTCGATACGCGTGGTATAAACGCTCAACACATCCGGTCTGTCGGGGAAATAGGTAATGCGACGAAATCCTTCTGCCTCGCATTGGGTGCAATAAGCGCTGCCTGAGCGATAGAGCCCCGACAATTGCGTATTGGCGGACGGATTGACGATGGTGCGCGTTGTCAGCGTGAAGGCATGTTGCGGCGGTGAGAAGATGGTGAGGCCATCGGGCGTTATCGCGGCAGAGGACGCATCAAGAGCCTTGCCATCAATCTCGACACTGACCACGTTGAGTTCATCGCCATCAAACTGCAAGGCAGCACCGGTACGGCCCGCGCTGTTGGGGATGATGCGCAAGCGCGCTGTCACCTGGGTTTCCGTGTTGTGCAGTTTGAAATCGAGATCAACCTGTTCGACCAGATAATCTGGCGCGCGATAGTCAGACAGTTTCACAGCTTTGCCGGTTTCCGTGCGCATGTATGCTCCCGCGATTTGAATGATGTCATAGTGGCGGCGGCAGCGGATAAATTCAAGCCGCAATAGCCGGCGATTTCAGGGAGCGCCGTGCAGATTCATCGCCCGGGCGATGGCCGCCTCTATCGTATCGCGATGCTGACCCAGTGGCCCGGGCAAGCGGCCGTATAGACAGAAGACCGCGGGCTGGATGGCGGCGCCCAATGCGATAGAGGCTGCGAGAATGGCATTGTCGATGCCAAGTTCGCCGCTGTCGATTGCGCGTTGCATGATGCCAACAAGCGCAGTGACGACATTGTCTTCATCGCCCACAAAGCGCAGATGATCATGCTGGTTGAGCAGAATGAAAGCGAAAACGTCTGGCGTGTCGTCAAACAAATCGCACAACAGGGTCACCAATTGCCGCAAGGCGACAGCGAAATTCTCCGACTGCGATGCCAACACGGCGATGGAGCGTGCAAGATTGGCATAGTGGAAGGAAAAAATTGCCGAAGCGATATCATCTTTCGAGGAAAAGTGTCTATACAGAGCCGCATCTGCAACGCCAACGGCGCCCGCTATGTCCTTGATCGAAGTGGCTTCAAACCCCTTCTTTGCGAAAAGATGAAGCGCTTCTCGAAAAATGCGTTCGCGCGTTGCCTGGCCGTTGCGGCTGCGCTTCTTGACGGTGGTTTCGTTCATGCAACGGCCTTTGTCGTCGCTGAAACACGTTCCCGCACCATCCGGTTAAGTTCGACGTAATCGAGTTTGCCGGAACCCAGCAACGGCAGAGCGGGCACAATCATGATTTCGGCGGGCATCATCAATTCCGTTGCGCCCTGTGCTTTCATGAAGGTCTGGACTTCATTGCGCGTGGCGTCAGGCTTTGTCGTGACCATGATCAGGCGTTCGCCCTTGCGCTCATCCGGCACGGACACGACAGCGGGCGGATGGTCAGGCCACATGGGACCTGTCATCTGTTCAACGGCCGCCAACGAGACCATTTCCCCCGCAATCTTGGCGAAGCGTTTTGCACGGCCCTTGATTCGCACAAAGCCTTCCGTATCAATGGATACAATGTCACCCGTATCGTGCCAGCCGCCGGGAGTAGCTTCAAGCACGCCAGGATTTTCGAAGCGATAATATCCCATCATGATATTGGGGCCGCGCACCAGCAACCGTCCGCCGTCCTCAATGCCGGGCACCGGATCAAGTTTCGGTTCGATATGCGGCAGCAGACGGCCGACAGTGCCGATGCGATTGAACATAGGCGTGTTTACAGCCAGTACCGGCGCTGTTTCAGTGACGCCATAGCCTTCCAGCACACGCAGGCCGAATTTTTCCATATAGGTCTTGCGTGTTGTTTCCTTCACGGCTTCCGCGCCCGCAACAATGTAGCGCAACGAACGGAAGTCATAGGCATTGGCCGTGCGCGCGTATCCATTGAGGAATGTGTCAGTTCCAAACATCACGGTGGCGTTTGTGCCGTAGATCAGTTCAGGAATCTGACGATAGTGCAGGGGTGATGGATAGAGATAGCATTTCATGCCTGAGAGCATCGGCAGCAACATGCCGCCCGTCAGCCCAAACGAATGGAATATGGGCAGCACGTTGAAAACGATATCCAGCGGCGTGATGTCAAAGCGGGCGTTGATCTGGCCGATGTTCGCATTGAAATTCAGATGCGAGAGCACAACGCCTTTCGGCACGCCTTCAGAGCCTGATGTGAAGAGCACAACAGCGGGATCACCAGGCGAGCGCTTTTCAATGGCCTTGCCGTTGAACAGGAGGCCACGCAGCTTGTCGGCCCGGGTGATCGTCGCGCGCAGGTCTTCAAGATAAATGATCTCAACCTGTTTCGATAATTCCTGGACAATAGTTTCCAGTTTGGCTTTCACGATAAAGGCCTTGGACGTATAGACCTTCGTGATTGAAGCTGCAGTGCAGGCCGCGCGCAAGTTCGATGCGCCAGCCGTATAATTCAGCATGGCGGCGACACGTCCAGCGCTTTGCACAGCAAAGAATGTAACAGCCGCGCCTGTGGCATTGGGCAACATGAGGCCGACACACTCGCCCTTGTTGGTGTTTTGCGCGATCTTGCCGCCAAGCACCCGCGCCCCGATCAGCACCTTGCGGCCCGAAAGCCCTCCGGACATGGGATCTTCGACAATCGTCTTGCCCGCGCCGGAATCTCTAATGGTTTTGGAAAGTGCATCAAACAGCGTCATGTCTGTATTTGTGGTGCGCATGATGAGATCGGCCATCACATCATAGAGTGCTGCACCTGCGGCTTGTCTGCGCTTGCGCCCGAGCAGGGAAGGGTCGAGATCCAGCTTGCGCGGCTCCAGGAATGTCACGCGCACCTTCGGGAACAGGGCGCGTCGGACCATGCCGCCCTTCAGGCGCGAAAAGAATGTACGCTCCAGCCCTTCCAGGCGCACCGGCACAATCACAGCATCGGATTTATCGGCGATCATCGCTGCGCCATCGTAAACTTTCATCAGCCCGCCAGTCACCGTGAGGCGCCCTTCGGGGAAGATGACGAGATGCTGGCCTTCGCGCACTTCCTTGATCAGGCCGCGTGTTGAAAGCGGCTTTGTAGGATCCATGGGATAGCAGCGCGCGATGCCGAGGAACGGCTTCACCCACCACGCATTGGCGATCTGCCAGTCTATGGCGAACACAGGTTTCTTCTCGAGGATCGAAAGGATGACGGGCGCATCAAGAAAGGAAACATGGTTGAGGGCGATCACGCATTTGTCGCCCGCTTTCTGCAAGTTTTCGATTCCGTTCACTTCCAGCCGGAACATCAAGCGGAAAAGCATGTTGAGAAAATCTGCAAACAGGCTGCCGGGCAGGTGACGGAAGAACCAAACAGCTGCGCCAATGTTCAACACGCCAAGGCCGATGAGCAAAAGCGGTTCAGAAAGTGAAGCCAATTGCAGCAAAGCCGCAACAAGCGATCCGCCCACGATGAACAAGGACGTCACGATGTTCACCGCTGCGATCACGCGCGCGCGCCGGTCTTCGCCAGCCCAGGATTGAACAGCAGCAAATGCAGGTACGACGAAGAGGCCACCAGCTGCAGAAAGGCCTATAACATCCACAATGATGCGCATCCCGCTGACGCTGCCGAAGAATTGCCCGATGCTGAGTTCGGTGGTGGTCTCCGGCATGCCGATGGTTGCAAGACCTAGATCAACAAGAAAAGCGGCCATGATGAGTGCGGCGACAGGCACTGGCAGCAAGAGAATACGACCGTGCGAAATTACCGCCGCGACAAGTGAGCCAACCGCGATACCGATGGCAAAGAGAGCGGAGATCGCCGTTTCCACATCAATGCCGCCGCCAATGCGATTTTTGACAATGATTGGAATGAGGGAAAGCGCGACAGCGCCCGTCATCCAGAACCAGCTGACTGCCAGTCCACCGGTCCACGTCCTGCTGTCCGCATAGAGTTCGCGAACCAGCGTGATGGAGGAAGCAACAACGTTTCGCTCCACTTTCAGGCCTGGCGCGCCGATGCCTGTGGCTGGAATGAAACGGCTCGAGCCCCAGCAGGCCAGCGCCACCAACATCAATTGCAGCACGATGAAAATCGAGTTTGAATCGTGTGTGGCCGCGTACCCGCCAGCTACCAGGCCAAGCAGAATGGCGAGGAATGTCGCCCCTTCAACGAGTGCGTTGCCAGCGGTCAGCTCGCGCGTCTCCAGGTGATCGGGAAGGATGCCGTATTTGATCGGTCCAAAGAGTGCGGCGATAACGCCAAGGCCGATCAGCGCGGCGTACAGCAAGAGGAGCGAGGAGAAAAAGAAACCTGCTGCCGCGATCATCTGCACAAAGATTTCCGCGAATTTCAGCCGCCGGGCAATCAGCGCCTTGTCGCTGGAATCGGCAATCTGTCCGCCCAGCGCCGACAGGAATATCGAGGGCAGGATGAACAGCGCTACCGCCAGCGTCACCAGGGAGCCCTGGCCCTCGCCCAGCTTGAAGAGGATCAGCATGGCCAGCATGTTGCGGACGAAATTGTCGTTGAAGGCCGAGAAGAATTGCGTCCAGAACAGGGGCGCGAAACGGCGGGATGTCATCAGAGTCGAAAACATGAGTGTCTCCTCGCCGGTCGCTGGTGATTGTTTGAAGTGAATGTTCACTAATATAATTCCAACGCTCGGTCAACGCCTGAAAGTGATGCCTTGATTCGGTTAAAGTGAAGTATGGGCGAAGGTGTTCGCGCAAATCCGGTTGAAACGGGGTTGGGCAAACCTCCAAAAGGCCAAATCCCTGCTTTTCAGCTGGCACGCCGCCGTGCAATGTGGCGAAAAGGGGAGGGACGAATGCCGATGGTACGTTCAGGAAAAGCACACCGCGTGCGAATGGTCTTGGCTGTGATGGCCTGCGCGATTGCTGGTATTCAGCATGCAGGCGCCCAGGGCCCGGCGGAATTCTACCGCGGCAAGACAATCAATCTAATCGTGCCGTTTTCTCCCGGCGGATATTATGATCTGGGCGCCCGGCTGGTTGGCCGTCACATGGGCAATCATATTCCCGGCAACCCGCAAATTGTGGTCCAAAACCAAGCCAGCGCGGGCGGGCTCGGCCTTGCCAACCGCTTTGGC
>CAMDKB010000204.1 GCA_945901195.1 Rhizobium sp. Q54 | reverse complement strand
GCTCTGCGCCGTGGAATACCAGGGCGCTGCCGTTGCGGGCCATGGTGATCAATGTCATGCGGTGATGGCGCGCCCGTTCCACGGCCAGTGAGGTGGGGGCGGATATGGCCACGACCGTACGCGCCCCGAATATGGCGGCTTTTTCGATCATTTCGAAAGACGCGCGGCTGGTGAGCAACAAGAAGCCATCGTCAGCCCTCGCGCCGGCGCGAAGCGCAGCGCCAATCAGCTTGTCGAGCGCATTGTGGCGACCGACGTCCTCGCGGATGGCTGTGATCAGGCCTTGGGTGTTGCACCAGGCTGCGGCGTGGACTGAGGCGGTGATCTTGTTCAGGTCCTGTATCGCTGTGATGCTGCTCAGAGCGCGATTGATGGCCGCCAGGGAAATATCCTGCGCATCGCCTTCGATCTGTTTGGCTGAGGGCAGCGCGGCAAGATCGTCGATGCCGCAGAGACCGCAACCTGTGCGCCCGGCTATGTTGCGTCCGCGCGCGAGATGACGCTTCATTTTTTCCTGAGCCAGGGTCACGATCAGTTTAAGGCCGCCTTCTGCGGTTTCCACCGTGACCGAACGAATATCGGCGACGCCATCAATAATGCCCTCAGTGAAGGAAAAGCCGACCGCAAAATCTTCAAGGTCCTGTGGTGTCGTCATCATCACAGCAAAAGGGATGGGCGCATAAACGATATTGACGGCCATCTCGACGGCGAGCTTGCGATCAGCGCGGGACAGCGCACCACTGTTGAGGTCGAGGATGCTGACATCGCCGCCGGATATGGCGGTTTGCGGCATGTTCGACTTTAAATCATTCGGCGGCATTGGCGTGTCCGCTTGCGATACGGCGCAGGTCAATGCCGCTGCGCTCATCTTCCAGCTGCCAATCCGACATTCTGTTCGTGCGCTGCACCTGAACGGCGGTGACCTTGTATTCGGGACAATTGGTGGCCCAGTCGGAATTGTCCGTTGTCACCACATTGGCGCCAGTGCGCGCATGATGGAATGTCGTATAAACCACGCCGGGCGGTACACGGTCTGTAATTGTTGCGCGCAGGCTCGTTTCGCCAGCGCGGCTGGCCAGCGCCACCAGATCGCCTTCACGAATGCCACGATTTTCCGCATCGAAGGGGTGAATTTCCAGCACGTCTTCATGATGCCAGGCATTGTTGGCCGTGCGGCGGGTTTGCGCACCGACATTGTATTGCGAAAGAATGCGCCCCGTTGTGAGAAGCAACGGGAAGCGGGGACCGGTTCGCTCGTCGGTTGGCACGTATTCTGTCACCATGAACTTGCCCTTGCCGCGCACAAAACGATCCACATGCATGGTCGGTGTGCCGGCAGGCGCGCCTTCGTTGCATGGCCATTGAATTGAGCCCAACTCATCGAGCCTGATATAGCTGACCCCGGTGAATGTTGGCGTCAACTGCGCTATTTCATCCATGACCTGCGAAGGGTGGGCATAATTCATTTCATAACCAAGGGCGCGCGCAAAGCGCAGGGTGATTTCCCAGTCCGCGAGCCCGGCCAGCGGTTGCATGACCTTGCGAACGCGGCTTATGCGGCGTTCTGCGTTTGTGAAAGTTCCATCCTTTTCGAGAAAGGAGGAACCAGGAAAAAATACATGGGCGTATTTCGCGGTTTCATTTAAAAACAGATCCTGCACAACGACGCATTCCATCGCACGTAAAGCTGCGGTGACATGTTTTGTGTCAGGGTCGGACTGCGCGATGTCTTCGCCCTGTATATAGATCGCCTTGAAATTATTGTTGAGCGCCTCGTCCAGCATGTTGGGAATGCGCAGGCCCGGTTCGCTTGAAATCTTCACACCCCAGAGCGATTCGAACATATCGCGCGTCGCATCATCGGAGACGTGCCGGTAACCGGACAGTTCGTGCGGGAAAGAGCCCATGTCGCAGGCGCCCTGTACATTGTTCTGTCCGCGCAGAGGATTTATGCCGACGCCTCTGCGGCCGATATTGCCGGTCGCCATGGCGAGGTTGGCCATGGCCATGACCATGGTGGAGCCTTGCGAATGTTCGGTCACGCCGAGGCCATAATATATCGCGCCATTGCGCGCATTCGCATAAAGCCGCGCTGCGGCGCGCACCTGCGCTGCGGCGACGCCCGTATGCGGCTCCATCGCTTCAGGCGAATTGATATCGGATGCAATGAAACGCGCCCATGCTTCAAAATCCACGAGATCGCAACGCTCGCGGACAAACTCCTGGTCGATCAGGCCTTCCGTGACGATGACATGGCACATGGCGTTGACCATTGCGACGTTTGTGCCGGGCAACAGGGGTAAATGATGTACAGCCTCGATATGCGCCGAGCGCACGAGATCAATGCGCCTGGGATCGATTACAATCAATTGCGCGCCCTCGCGCAGCCGCTTCTTCAGGCGCGAAGCAAAGACCGGATGGCCGTCCGTGGGGTTGGCGCCGATCACCAGAATGACATCGGCTTCCTCAACGGATTTGAAATCCTGCGTCCCTGCTGACGTGCCAAATGCGGTCTTCAGTCCGTAACCGGTGGGGGAATGGCAGACCCTGGCGCAGGTATCGACATTGTTGTTGCCAAAGCCTGCACGAATCAGCTTTTGCACCAGAAATGTTTCTTCGTTGGTGCAGCGTGAAGATGTGATGCCACCAACAGAGTCGCGGCCATACTTCGACTGGATACGGCGGAACTCCGAGGCGGCGTGGGAAAATGCTTCCTCCCAGTCTACTTCGCGCCAGGGGTCATCGATATGGGCGCGGATCATGGGCTTGGTGATGCGATCCTTATGCGTCGAATATCCCCAGGCAAAGCGGCCCTTGACGCAGGAATGCCCTTCGTTCGCCTTGCCTTGCTTGGCGGGGACCATTCGCACGACGCGGTCGCCTTGCGTTTCCGCACGGAAGCTGCAGCCTACGCCGCAATAGGCGCAGGTGGTGATGGTTGATTTTGTGGGTGCGCCTAATTCGATGACGCTTTTCTCGTTCAACGTTGCTGTTGGACAGGCCTGAACGCAGGCGCCGCAAGAGACACATTCTGATTCAAGAAAATTCATAGCTCCAGTGGCGACTTTGGAATTCAGACCGCGGCTGTCGATGGTCAGTGCGAATGTGCCCTGCACGTCTTCGCAAGCGCGGACGCACCGGGAACAGACGATGCATTTGGAGGAATCAAAAGTGAAATAGGGATTACTTTCGTCTATCGCTTCGGTGCGATGTTTTTTGCCGTTTTGCCCATAGCGAACATCGCGAAGGCCGGTAACGGCAGCCATATCCTGTAATTCGCAATCCCCATTGGCAGAGCATGTCAGGCAATCCAGGGGATGATCGGATATATATAATTCCATGACCCCGCGGCGCAGATCGGTCAGGCGCTGGGTTGTCGTGTGAACGATCATGCCCGCTTCTGCTGGTGTTGTGCAGGAAGCAGGCGTTCCGCGCCGCCCTTCGATTTCAACCAGACAGAGCCGGCAGGAGCCAAAGGCTTCGAGCATGTCCGTGGCGCAGAGCTTGGGGATTTTCGTGCCCGCGTGCATGGCTGCAGCCATGACAGACGTACCCACGGGAACGCTGACGCTCATGCCGTCTATGGTCAGCGTTATACTGGCTTCGCTTGTGCGCAGCGGCGTGCCAAAATCAATTTCACCGAGTATCGACATGATGCAACCCTATTCTGCTCGAGGCTTTGCAGGTGATTGCGTGAAAGCTTCAGGAAAGTGCGTCAGCGCGCTGATAACCGGCATAGGTGTCAAACCGCCCAGTGCGCAGAGCGAGCCATCGGTCATCACGGCGCACAAGTCTTTGACCAGCGCGATATTTCTTGTCCGATCGATGTCTGCTGCGATCTTGTCGAGTGTTTCGACACCGCGGGTTGAACCAATCCGGCACGGTGTGCATTTGCCGCAACTCTCAATGGCGCAGAAATCCATGGCGAACCTGGCCTGCCTGGCAATGTCCGCACGATCATCGAAGACGACGATGCCGCCGTGGCCGAGCATCCCGCCCGCAGCGATCATCGCTTCATAGTCGAGCTTTGTGTCCAGCAAATGTTCTGGAAAATAAGCGCCGAGAGGTCCGCCGGTCTGCACGGCATAGACTGGCCGGCCGCTCGCGGTTCCCCCGCTAATATCGAAAATCATTTCACGCAGACTCATGCCGAACGCCACTTCATGAATGCCGGAATATTTCACATTTCCAGCCAATTGAAACGGCATTGTACCACGTGAGCGACCCGCGCCGAAAGCCGCGTAGTTCTTGCCGCCATGTTCAAGTATCCAGGGAATGGCGGCAAGGGTCAGGACATTGTTGATCACTGTTGGTTTGCCGAACAGGCCTTGGTGGGCGGGCAACGGGGGCTTGGCGCGCACCTGCCCGCGTTTGCCTTCGATGCTTTCAAGCAGCGCCGTTTCTTCGCCGCAGATATAGGCGCCAGCGCCAACCCGAATTTCAATGTCGAAAGCCTTCCCGAGCCGCCCGGCGCGCCGTGCCAATTCGACGGCTGCGCGCATGGTTGTGATGGCATCAGGATATTCCGAGCGGATGTAGACAAAGCCGTGCGTTGCGCCTGTCGCAAGGCCGGCGATCATCATGCCTTCGATCAGCATGAACGGATCGCCCTCCATGACCATGCGGTCGGCGAAGGTGCCGCTGTCGCCTTCATCCGCATTGCAGACGATATATTTGCGTTCGCCGGGCGCGGCTGCAACGGTTCGCCATTTGATCCCGGCAGGAAATCCTGCGCCGCCACGGCCACGCAAACCGGAGGTTACAACCTCTTCGATGATTTCAACGGGCTTGATCTTGCTGGCCGCTTCAAATCCGGCAAAGCCGCCATGTGCGCGGTATTGATCCATATTCAGCGGGTCGATGACACCAATGCGCGCGAAAGTCAGGCGTTGCTGGCTTTTCAGAAACGGAATGTCCTGCGTGCGGCCCAGACACAAAGCATGGTCTTGGGCAAAAGCAAAATTGTCTTGGCCCAAGGCAAACCCTGCATGGAAAAGACTGGATACATCTTCCAGCGTCACAGGCCCATAGGCTATACGACCGCGTTCCGTTTCAACTTCCACAAGCGGCTCAAGCCACATCATCCCGCGCGAACCTGTACGGATAATCTCGATCTGGACCTGACGGCGTGCGGCTTCCTGCGTGATTGCTTGTGCAATCTTGTTGCTGCCCACTGAAAGGGAAGCTGCATCCCGCGAAATGAAAATCCTGATTGGGTTCATCGCCGCACGCCCGAAATCAGTTGGTCAATCCATTCCTTGTTCACACGGCCTACCAGTTTGCCATCCAGCATGGCTGCAGGCGCCAACGCGCAATTGCCGAGGCAATAGACGTTTTCAAACGTCAGGCTTGAATCGGGAAGCGTTTGGCCGGGCAGAAGGCCGTGCCGCTCTTGCATATGTGTTGCCAGGCTTTCGCACCCCATCGATTGGCAGGCTTCCGCACGGCACAATTTCAGAACATGCTGACCTTCCGGTTCCAGCCGGAAGTCGTGATAGAAACTGACAACGCCACGCACTTCAGCCTGGGATATGTTCAGCTCTTGCGCGATTAAAGGCAGTGCGTCTTTATCGATATAGCCGAATTGAGACTGTATGGCCTGGAGGATCGGAAGCAAGGCCGTGCGCGGGTTTCCCTTTTGATCAAGGAAAGCGCGCGCCCGTTCGCATTCACTTTGGATGATTGCAATAGTCTCTTCTGAGTTCATCCTGTGAACGTATCCGGCAAGTAGTGAAGCACACGCGTGCAGTAACGAAGATCGCTTTGGGCCAAGAACATAGCATATTGTCTTTCGCGCCGCAGCTTGTTTTAAAAGACCGAATGGAATTCTGGCGTTGATGCAAGGCGCAATTTGCGTTCATTCAGTGGGCAGCATTCAAGCTGCCACCCCCTGTTTGCCCAATGCCTGGGATGCAGCATGACAGTTTTCACGCGCATACCTGCCGGCGGTCTGCCCATCCACCGGATGGGAAAGGAGATAGCCCTGCATGACCCGGCAGCCAGCGGCTTTGAGGAAATCAAGCTGCTCGGGGGTTTCGACACCTTCTGCGATAACGTCAAGTTCTAGCTCGCGCGCCAGAGCGAGCGCAGTACGAACGATGGCGCTGGACGTGCGATCGACCCCGATCCCGGCCACGAATGACTTGTCGATCTTGATACCGTTGCATTTGATCGCCTGCAAAGCACTCAGTGTCGCAAAGCCCGTGCCGAAGTCGTCAATCAAGATACCAAATCCTGCGGCGCCCAGAAGATCAAGATTTGCATGGGTTACATCGCAATGCGTGAGAACGGTGGTTTCGGTGATTTCTATATCGATGCGGCGAGGCGATATATTGTGGGTACGCAGGCACTCGATGATATCCAGCGCCAGCAGGGGATCACGGAACTGCACAGACGACATATTGATGGCCATGCGCATGTCCTTGGGCCAGGTGGCCAGAGTAGCGACAGCTTCTTCGACGACCCAATGCCCCATGGTGTGAATGAGCCCATTTTCTTCGGCAACCGGGATGAAATCCATCGGGCCGATAATTCCGCGTTGCGGGTGAGTCCAGCGAACCAGGGCTTCAAAACCAAGAATCCTGTTGGTGGTGACATCGACAGTGGGCTGAAAATCAAGGTGCAGCTCGTGATCAGCGACGGCCTTGCGCAGGGAGTCCTTCATGGCCCGGCGGTCACGCGCACTTTCGTCGTGACGGGGATCGAAAAAGCAATATCCGTTTCGGCCATTCGCCTTGGCTTTGTAAAGCGCAACATCGGCGCGGTCCATGAGTATGTCGATATTGTCTATATCTGGCGACATTACTGCAATTCCGACGCTCGCGCGGCAGTCCAATTCACTGCCGTCGATCTGTATTCCGGCGGACAGGTTGAAAATGATGCGTTCGGCTATTGCTGCAATTTCAGAGGGGCCTTCGGCGTTTATCAGGATGACAGCAAACTCGTCGCCGCCAAGGCGCACCACAGTATCAAGTGATCGGACTGACTTTTCCACCCTGCGCGCAAATTCAATCAGCAGATGATCGCCAGCGCGGTAGCCATTCTTGTCGTTGACCTGCTTGAAGTTGTCCATGTCGAAGTATAGGATGGCAAAGACTTCTTTCATCCGGCGATAACGCTCGAACGCGGATTCGACTTCTGAAACAAAAACAGCCCGGTTCGGCAGGCGCGTCAGAGTATCCGTTCGCGCGGCCAGTTCGCTTTCGTAATTCTCAATTGTTTGCGTTCGAATTTGCGATGAAAAAACCCAGGAACCCCGCATCAACGCAACATAATAGGCTATCATCATGATGCTGATCGGGAGCGCCACGGAACTGGCGGATTGCCAGAGGCCGAACACCGTGCCCAGGAATATCAGTCCACTGAAAGTGGCTGCAGCAGCCGGGATGCTGGCGAAAGCAAAAGCGCCGCCGCCCATCATGCCGGCAGAAATGCAGATCAGGATCAATTGACTGGTATGCGTTCCGCCGGGGAAGAAATATCCAGGCACGAGACACCAGATCAGGCCCAATGCAAAGGCATGGCCGGTCGTTTTGAGTACGGCTGACGTTATTTCGCCCTGTCCAGGGTTTGAAGGTGAAATCAGCCAGCGGCAGGTAATGAGAACTGTCGCGTAAACGCACATGACGGCGGCCCAGACCTGCGCATAGGGCTGCCGGACGTCTCCACCCATAGCAGATACGATAATGAAGGCGTTCCAGACATTTACGAGCATCATCCGGCCCGCGTAACGCGAGATGATACGAAATTGTTCTGTATGCACGCGTGCAAGCGCCCGTTCGCTGCAGGGTATTTGTTGAAACGGCTTCGCAAGGGCTTTAAGCATCCGTCCAAAGTACATTGCGAGTATGCCTGACGGCCTTTTCTTGCCGTGTACCAAGGTGGACTTGTCGCTCATGAAGTGTCCCCACAACCGCTTTGCAGGATAATTCGCAAGAAAAGTTCTTAAAAATGTTAACGATAAGGCGTGATGGCCACCTTATGGCGCATGGTGACCTTTTTAGCTGCTCTATAGTAAACCGGCTGTTGATCGGGGTGGTTAATACCAAGGGTCATTTGCACCTACCCGCATGCGCCCATTCGCGCAATCCGATTGATTTGATGGCGTCGGGAATCGCCACGAGTTTGTTCC
>CAMDKB010000203.1 GCA_945901195.1 Rhizobium sp. Q54 | reverse complement strand
CAAAGTCACGGCATTGCCGCAGAGAAAATTCCAGGCGGAGTCGGGAGATTCCATGCTCCCGAAAGTAAGCTTCAGTCGCGCGTTTGCTAGCGGGCGCAAGGAAAAGGCCACACAATGCGAAGCATAGGCCGTTTTTTCGGTTTTCTTTTCGCTACCGGCGCGATCATCTTCTTGATCGGCGCGGCAGCGCTGGGTCTGGTGATCTGGCATTATGAAAAGGATCTGCCGGATTATACGCAGTTACGGAATTACGAACCGCCTGTGATGACGCGGATGCATGCGGCTGACGGGAGCTTGCTGGCAGAATATTCGCGTGAGCGCCGCATGTTCCTGCCCAGCAATGCCATTCCCGATCTCGTGAAGAACGCGTTTCTGTCGGCCGAAGACAAGAACTTCTATGAACATCCCGGTGTCGATCCCGAAGGCATTGCCCGCGCTGTCATGATCATGATGCGCGGCGACAAGCGCGTGCAGGGCGCCTCGACCATCACGCAGCAGGTTGCAAAGAACTTCCTGCTGACCAACGAACGTTCGTTCGAGCGCAAGATTCGTGAAATGCTGCTCGCGTTCCGGATTGAGGCGACCTATTCCAAGGACAAGATTCTCGAGCTTTATCTCAACGAAATCTATCTTGGTCTGGGTAATTACGGCGTCGCAGCCGCAGCGCTCGGATATTACGGCAAGTCAGTGCATGAATTGACGCTGGCGGAAGTCTCTTATCTGGCAGCTTTGCCCAAGGCGCCGAGCGATCTGCATCCCTTCCGCAATCGCGAAAGAGCGATGGAACGCCGTGCTTACGTCATCGACCGTATGGTCGCCGATGGCCATGTCACCCGCGATGCCGCCGACAAGGCGAAGAAGGAACCCTTGGGTGTCAACCCGCGTCAGCTTTCTCCCAACTCCCTGGTAGCCGGGTTCTTTGCCGAAGACGTGCGGCGTGAATTGCTCGAGCGGTACGGCGAAAAGAAATTGTATGAGGGTGGGCTGTCCGTTCGCACGACGCTTGATCCCAAGCTGCAATTGCTGGCTCACAAGGTGCTCGTTGACGGTCTTGTACGATATGATGAAGCGCAGGGCTTCCGCGGCCCCATGCGCGTTGTTGATATCGCAAGCGACTGGGGCACAGCGCTGGCGGAGGTTCAGGCGCTTGGCGACGTGAAGCCCTGGCAGCTTGCCGTTATCTTGGACACCAGTGGCGGCAATGCCCGGATTGGATTGCAGCCGACGAAGGAGAGTTCGGGGGCGGTGAGCCGCGAACGGTTGACCGGTACCTTGTCAGCAGAAGGCATTCGCTGGACGCGACAAAATAGTGTCGGCGCCATCTTGCGGCCTGGCGATGTCGTCTATGTAGAGCCCGTGGCTGACCGCCCGGGGCAATATCGCTTGCGGCAGATTCCGGAAGTGTCCGGCGCGATTGTGGCGCAGGATCCGTTCACAGGCCGTGTGCTGGCGATGGTCGGTGGCTTCTCTTTCGATCAGTCCTCGTTCAACCGTGCAACGCAGGCGCAACGTCAGCCCGGGTCTTCCTTCAAGCCGATGGTTTATGCAACGGCGCTCGACAACGGCTATACGCCTTCGTCGGTTGTTCAGGACGAGCCTATCGAAATTGCGCAAGGCAACGGCGAAGTCTGGCGTCCGACCAATTATGGTGGCGGCGTTGGTGGTGGCTCCCATACGCTTCGTCATGGCATCACATTCTCCAAGAATTTGATGACTGTGCGTCTGGCGCGCGATGTCGGCATGCCTTTGATTGCCGAATATTCCAAGCGTTTCGGTGTTTACGATGAACTCGCGCTGTATCTTCCCATGGCGTTGGGGGCAGGTGAAACAACCGTGATGCGGCAGGTGACTGCCTATTCGATGTTTGCCAATGGTGGACGCAAGATCAAGCCAACATTGATTGATCGCATTCAGGATCGCTGGGGGCGCACTATCTATCGTCACGATGAGCGCCAGTGCCGGGGTTGCCAGGCCGAGAAATGGGATGGCCAGAACGAACCTGTCCTGGTCGACCGCCGGGAGCAGGTGCTTGACCCGCTGACCGCCTATCAGATCACGTCGATGCTGGAAGGCGTTGTAGAGCGCGGTACCGCGACTGTCGTGAAGCAGATGGTTGGTAAACATCTGGCGGGCAAAACAGGCACGACGAATGATGCAAAAGACGTCTGGTTCGTGGGCTTTTCGCCCAACATGACGGTTGGGCTCTATCTGGGCTACGACAGGCCGCGGTCCCTCGGCAACAGTGCGACGGGCGGCACCTATTCAGCGCCGATCTTCGGCGCGTTCATGAAGGAAGCCCTGAAGGGCCAGCCCGATACGCCATTCCGTGTGCCACCGGGGATCAAGCTGATTTCGATCAATCCCTCGACCGGGCTGCGCGCGTCTGGCGGGGGCTCGATACTTGAGGCTTTCAAGCCGGGCACAGCGCCGCCGGATTCCTATTCTGTGGTCGGCAATGATTCACCGGGCAAGGTTTCGATCACGCCACAGTCGGATCGCCGGATCGGTGGCGGCACGGGCGGTCTTTACTGACAAGCAAGCTGGCTGGAAGGCAGGCGTTTACAAACGCCTGCGCTCCGCATAGTGAGCAGGCTGCGGCGCAATTCGATATGCGCCGACTCAATACGTAATTCACACCACAATTTTCCTCACCTGAGCAGGGAACATCATGCGCGCCGAAGCTGAAGCGCTTTCTCTAGAAATCAAGCAATCCATGGGATTGCTGAGGAGGCATCTTTGACGTCGATGCTGCAACCCGACGTCTTGCCGAACTGAATGCACGGGTCGAAGATCCAAACCTCTGGAATGACGCTGACGCCGCCCAGAAGATCATGCGTGAGCGCACGGATCTCGAAGAGCGCCTGTCATCGCTTTCGCGGTTCGAGCGCGAACATGAGGACGCCATCACGCTTGTCGAGCTGGGCGAAGCGGAAAGTGACGAGGCCACTGAACAGGAAGGCCTCGAAATCCTGCGGCGCCTGAAAGCCGAAGCCGCGCGCCGTCAGCTTGAGGCCCTGCTTTCGGGCGAGGCGGACGCCAACGATTCCTTTGTGGAAGTGCATTCGGGCGCGGGCGGCACCGAAAGCTGCGACTGGGCCCGCATGTTGTTGCGGATGTACATTCGCTGGGCCGAGCGGCGCAAGTTTCAGGTTGAGTTGATCGAGGAGACGGACGGCGACGAAGCCGGGATCAAGTCAGCCACGATCTGCATCAAGGGCCACAATGCCCATGGCTGGATGAAAACGGAAGCCGGCGTCCATCGCCTGGTGCGGATATCCCCGTTCGATTCCAATGCGCGGCGGCATACAAGTTTTGCTTCTGTGTGGGTCTATCCGGTCGTCGATGATCGCATCATCATCGACATCAACGAAAGCGACTGCCGCATCGACACCTATCGCGCCTCGGGCTCTGGCGGGCAGCACGTCAACAAGACCGATTCTGCGGTGCGCATCACGCATATCCCGACCAACATCGTCGTTGCCTGCCAGTCCGAGCGTTCGCAACACAAGAACCGCGCCACCGCATGGAACATGTTGCGCGCGCGGATGTACGAATTCGAGCTGAAGAAGCGCGAGGCGGAAGCCAGCGTCACTGAAGCCACCAAAACTGAAATCGGCTGGGGCCATCAGATTAGATCCTATGTGCTGCAGCCCTATCAGATGGTGAAGGATCTCCGCACAGGCCATGTTTCGGGAACACCCGATGATGTTCTGGATGGGGACCTGGACGATTTCATCGAAGCCTCGCTGGCGCAGAAAATATCCGGGGCAGGGCAAGCCCATATCGAGGACGTGGAATAGACGCGTTTGCAGATCTGGTGATCTTCGATTTCCTGGCTGCAACCGGCGATGATGACGGGGAGGCAAATTGTTAAGAACAGCGATCGCAGCTTCCACTATCCTGCTGGCGCAGGCTTCTGCGTCGGCCGCCGATTATCCGTTTGTTGGCAGGTGGAATTGCGAAGTTGCGACTTTCACTTTTACAGATACAACCTACAACAACGGTTCAGAAACCCTGCGCATGACCCGCGTAGTGAAGAAGGGTAGCGGTTACGAACTGCATTTCCCCAAGAACTATGTTGTCATGCTTTCTGCAATCAAGGCCAATACGATGGGATGGCTTTCAGGTGCGAGCGGAGACGGCTTTACCTGCAAGAGATTGAAGTAGCCAGTTGCTGTTTCTCATACCAGGTCGCACAAGGATTGACTCTTCACCATTGTGATTTCCGCGCATCAGTGCGAACGCGCTATCGCGCTTTTCCAACCTGCCGGAGTCGAGACGTCCGCCGGTTGGTATCAATCAATCACGGCAATTGCATTGATCTCGACAATACAGCGCGGATCGGTTGCCAATTGCACGACTTGCACCGTCGTTGTGGCAGGCTTTGCATCCTTGAAATATTCTGCCCACACGCGATTGAGCGCGTCCTGATCTGTCAGGTCCGTGACAAAGCGATCCGCTGTCACGATGTCATTAAAACCAGCGCCGACAGCCTCAAGACCCTTTTTTAGATTTTCGAGCGCCGCGCGGGCCTGTCCTTCCATGGTCGTTGGCATCTTGTCGAATTCTTCGGGTCGATGGGGATGGTGATGATAGACCGGCGCAGCCGTAACTCCGGCAAGGTAAACCGTGGCGCCGCCCTTCACCCTGATCGCAGGCGCATAGGGCATCCACATGTCGGGTGCGTCCGGCCAGTGAATATGCTCGATCGATTTTGCCATGTTATCCCCTCATTTGCGCGCGGCCAGCCACACACCAGCCAGGATCATCACAAAACCCGCGACGTGAAACAATTGCAAATGCTCGCCTAGCAACAAGGTTGCGAGAATTGCGCCGTAGATGGGAATCAGGTGCAAGAATATGGCTGCACGAGAAGCGCCCAGTTGTTCCTGACCGCCGTTCCAGCAGATATAGGCCAGCACGCCGGGAAATATCGAAACATAGGCCATGACGAAAAACGTCGTCCAGGTGGCTTGAAATTGATAACCGTGAAAATGCTCCCACAGAAAGCCCGGGAATAATATGATGCCGGTGAGCAGCGCGAGTGCGAATATGAAAGACAACGGATCGACTTTCGGCAGAAGGCGCAGGCATGCGCAATAGATTGCCCAGACTCCCATGTTGATCAGCAGCAATACGTCGCCGTAATTGAACGTCAGCGTTCGCAGCACCTGAAAGTCGCCGCGCGAGGCAATGTTCATTACGCCGATCAACGAGACCAGGATGCCCAGCATCTGCAATTTCGTGAAGCGATCGCGAAACAACAGCGCGCCGGCTGCACCAATAACAACAGGCGCGAAAGAGTTGAATATCGATGCATTCAAGGCTGTTGTGTAATTCAGCGCCGTGTATTGCAGGGCGCTGAATATGGCGCCGCCTCCAATGATCATCGGCACAACAATTTTCCAGTTGGCTTTAAGGACCGGAAGGTCTCTGCGCACTTTGGCATGGACAAAAGGCCACAAGAACGCAGCGCCGATAAGCCAGCGTATGCCCGCCATACTGATGGGTGGCACCTGGCCTGCGCCCGCGCGGCCAGCAATGTGATTACCCGACCAGAACAGCCCGGCAAGCGCCAGCAGGACGTAGGGATTGCGAATGAGGCGCATGACAGGCGACACCGCCGCGCTTTGCGTGTGATCCGACATCGATCCTCCCATTTTCAATCGTGGTAACAGGTCTGCGCGCAAAAAGAAAAGGCCGGAGCAATGTCCGACCTTCAGGGTAATGTTTCGCCTTCTTGCAAAGCTTGGGGGGTCAGTTGCTGGCCAACTTTTGTCCGGCGGTCAGAAAGCGGCGGGGATCCAGAGGCTGATCATGATAGCGCACTTCATAGTGCAGGTGAGCGCCGGTCGAGCGGCCACTGGAACCCAGGCGTCCAACTACAGCGCCACTCGCTATGCTCTGTCCTGAGGACACCAGGATGGCCGAGAGATGCGCGTAACGGGTCGTCACGCCATTGCCGTGGTCGACATCCACCATATTGCCGTAACCGCCGTGCGGGCCTGCCGAGATGATGATGCCAGCGCCGGTCGCGCGGACCGAAGAGCCAAAGGCCTGTCGAAAATCGAGACCCGTGTGTGAAGCAAGCCTGCCGTTGAACGGGTCGACGCGCGAACCGAATCCGGAGGTGATTTCAGCATCGCCTGTCAGCGGTTTGCGCAAGGGCAGGCGGGCTGCTGTGGAGCGCAAACGTGCGGCGCTTTCAATAAAGCCCTGCATGCGAAGAACTTCGCGTTCAAAGAGCGAGCCGGAGGCATCGAGCTTGTAGGGCACAAATGGTCCGCCCGTTGCTCGGGACGCGGCGGCAGGCTGAAGTTTGTCGGCCGGCAGCCCTGTTGCTGCAATCGCCTGACGCAATTGCGCTTCGTTCTGGCGGGCCAGATTGGCGATTGTGGTGACGGAGCGGACCTGGTCGGTCTCGATGCGATCAAGCGATTGCGTCAGTGCGCCCAGGCGAAATTCCGGCGGCAGTGTCGGATCTGCGGCAACTGCCATGGTCTGGGGGTCGAGAAGGGCCGCGCCCCGGAATGCTGCGGCTGGGTTGGTCTGGGGTTCGCTGGATTGGACTTCCACCGGGCCGGGGCGGGGAAGAAGCTTGAACCCGGGGGCTGTGACGAGCGGTCCGCCGAGTGGCGCGATGCTCAAAGTGCCCGTGGGCAGTGCACGGTCAGCATTTTGAATAAGCGGAGTAGCCGCCGCACTTGCCTGCGGATTCTTCGCTGGAGCCGCAGCTTTTGCAGCGGTGGTTACGCCTGCAGAATCGGCGAGGGTCGCCACGACGGTGGCCCGGCTTTCCAGGCGGGCCTGGCGCGACAGCAAATCATGCATGCGCGCTTCCAGTGAGTTCTGGTCAAGTAGCTGGTTGCTAGTGACACGATCCATCTGCATGCGCATGTTCGCCAGCCTGTCTTCATAGGCAACCTGCATGGTGCTTTGGCGATGCATCAGGGCGGACAGCATGTCGTCACGCATGATGAAAACCAGCGAGGCTGCCAGATACATCAGCGCGCAAAGCGGGAAGATCGCGCCGATTGCGACGAGAGCCCACGGACGGACCGCAATGCATTTTGCAGTCTCGCCCCGGGCGAATGTCACGAAATAATGGGTTTGTGGCAGCCGGGCCTTGGGAAAAGCGTTACGCGTCGACATGCGGTGACTCCGGTAACACGGTATCGGCCGTGTCTGAACCAGGGTCCATTACGCACTATTAAGGTTAACGCTTCGCAAAAACATGGGTTCTGCGCGCTTGAGCCTTTCGGCAGACCGACTTCTGCCGTGTCACAAGGCCTGTGCGGCGGCAAGGACGTCTTGGGCGTGGCCGTCAACCTTCACCTTGCGCCAGACGCGCGCAATCTTGCCGTCGGCGCCGATCAGGAATGTGGAGCGCTCTACGCCCATATATTTCTTTCCGTACATGCTCTTTTCGACCCAAACGCCGTAGGCCTCGACCATTTGCCTGGTCTCATCGGACAACAAGGTTAGATCAAGCTGGTACTTGGCAATAAATTTGTCGTGGGCTTTCACTGAGTCGGGAGAAACCCCGATCACCTGCGCGCCCGCATTGGCAAATTGGGCCTTAAGGCCTGTAAATTCAATCGCTTCTTTTGTGCAGCCAGTGGTATCGTCCTTCGGATAGAAATAGAGGACGACCTTTTTTCCCTTCAGTGACGCCAGCGAGACATCTCCAGAACCATCACGGGGGAGAGCGAAGGCGGGGGCTTTATCGCCCATGTCAGGTTTGGCCGTCATAATGCCATCCTTTTGCACTTAATGCATGTTGCTCCGACAGCGCAGGGCGTACTGAACCCGCCCTGAGATGTAAATACTGATTGCAGTCAGGTTATAGTGCGGAGCGAGTCGAAACCGCAAGGCTTGAGTTCGCCCGCAATTGCTATGCCTCTTGCTTCAGGGGAAGGCTCGGCGCGTTACAGACAAGCGCGCAGGGCCGCAAGAATTGGATGAGGATTGAAAGACAAGTTCGAAGACGTCCATAGCCTGCCACCAGGCGTCGAGAAAGTCCCTGTTCCGGAAGCGGAAGAGGTAAGCATATGCTTGCGCCGTGGAAGCCGCCCGCGCTGGCCTGCACCCCTCCGCTGGCTGGCTATTGCTCTTGGCATTTGTACGGGCCTGGTGATTTGCG
>CAMDKB010000202.1 GCA_945901195.1 Rhizobium sp. Q54 | reverse complement strand
TCATCGGCATCAAAATGATGTTCGCCCATTTCTGCCAGGGCGTTGTGAGAAAAAGACTGGGGTAAAGCCACAGACTCAAACAGCCCGCCAGTGCCCCGCCAATGCTGTAGACGGCCAGGGAAATAAGCAGACGGGTCCGCGGAAAGTTTGGCGCGCTTTTGCCGGCGCGGGGCTTCCCGAAGGTTTCAGCAAACAATTCTGCGAGAATCTGGAAAATGATACCGAAAACGAATTCAACGATTCCGCCAACAAGGGTGAACAGGATTTCTGCAAGTATTTCCATTCCAGCCCCCGCTCCCGTTGGAAGGAATTATTCTCCCGGCGCTCTCGCTTCGATGGCGAGTGCGTGGACACGATCAGCCAGCTCTTCGGCGAGCACCTCGTTGATGATCCGGTGGCGCGCTAGCCGGTTCTTGCCAGCGAAGGCCTCCGACACCACTTTGACCGTGAAATGGGTCTCGCCGCGTGGCTCCACGCCGCCGGGGTGGAATTGATGGCCGGCATGTTTGGCCGAATCGTCGATCACATCAAGCGCGGCAGGCGCGAGCGCGCTGGTCAGCTTGTCGATTATCTGTTCCTTGACGCTCATGCTTTATCCTCGGAAATCCTGAGGCGGAATGCCGTTTCCCGTCCGGCTAGACCCTTGCCCCGGCGTGCTGCCGGGGGCAAGAGCCAAGAATAAATTCAATTGAAGGCGTCTGAGCGGCTTGCCCGGCGCACAGTGGAGACCTAGAGTTCTCTTGATGAACCTCAATTCGCCAATATTCGACAAGATTCGGGTCAAGCCCAAGGTCGGTCAGCCAGTTCGTGTGGAAGCTGCGGGTCCGCCGTGCGAACATCCTGGATGTGACAAGCTGGGAGAGCATCGTGCGCCGAAAGGACGGCTGCGCGAGGGGCAATACTATTGTTTCTGCATCGAACATGTCCGCGAATACAATGCGACCTATAATTATTTCAAAGGGATGACCGACGACGACGTCGCCAGTTTCCAGAAAGACGCCGTGATCGGCCATCGCCCCACCTGGACGATGGGAGCTCGCGAGGGGGACCAGGGGTTTGCGGCTGGAACCGCGACCGGGACCCCTGATCCCATGGGGCCCTTCCGCCGGGCGCGGCGGCGCGCCGGTACACCACCGCCCACCAGCCGGGTCAACATTGCAGCACGGCGATCACTTGCGACCCTGGGGCTGGACGAATCTGCAGATGCACAAACAATTCGGGCGCGCTACAAGGAGCTCGTCAAACGCCTTCACCCGGACGCCAATGGCGGCGACCGGTCCCAGGAAGAGAAATTGCGCGAAATCATC
Source organism: Rhizobium sp. Q54 (assembly GCA_945901195.1). Classification (GTDB taxonomy): domain Bacteria; phylum Pseudomonadota; class Alphaproteobacteria; order Rhizobiales; family Beijerinckiaceae; genus Terripilifer. Next base: position 6,846 of record CAMDKB010000202.1, on the reverse strand, counting down.
CATGCCTATAAACAATTGCGGTCCGCAAAGCTCGCCTGAGCCTTAAGATCCATCTGTGACCGTTGGCCGGAAGACGAACGCCAGCTTGGCCAAAAGGTCATTCTGTGACTTGATGGCTGTATAAACCAGACGCCCACCTCGAAGGTGTGGCCCGGAGGAGTAATGGAAAGCGCGAAGGAACAATCGACCGGCCTCCCAGACAAGCAGGTTTCGGTCCGTAAACTGTTCAATATCAATTCGGATCTTGAAGTACCTGCCTATTCGCAGACCAGTGAATACGTGCCTGATTTTGATTCCGATTATGTGTTCGATCCGCAGACGACACTGGCGATTCTGGCGGGCTTTGCGCGCAACCGCCGCGTGATGATCACCGGCTATCATGGCACTGGCAAATCCACTCATATCGAACAGGTGGCCGCGCGCCTGAACTGGCCCTGTGTGCGTATCAATTTGGACAGCCACGTCTCGCGTATCGATCTGGTCGGCAAGGACGCCATCGTTCTGAAGGACGGCAAACAGGTCACGGAGTTCCGTGATGGCATCCTGCCCTGGGCCTATCAGCACAACGTTGCGCTTGTGTTTGACGAATACGATGCGGGACGTCCGGACGTGATGTTTGTGATTCAGCGTGTGCTTGAATCTTCGGGACGTCTGACATTGCTTGACCAGAGCCGTGTCATTCGCCCTCACCCCGCATTCCGCCTGTTTGCGACGGCCAACACTGTTGGTCTTGGCGATACATCGGGCCTCTACCATGGCACGCAGCAGATCAATCAGGCGCAGATGGATCGCTGGTCCATCGTGTCCGTGCTGAACTACCTGTCGCATGATGTGGAAGTGCAGATCGTCCTGGCGAAGGCCGTGCATTACCGCAACAAGGAAGGCAACGACATCGTCAGCAAGATGGTGCGCGTAGCCGATTTGACCCGTAACGCATTCATTGCTGGTGATCTGTCGACGGTAATGAGCCCGCGCACGGTCATCACCTGGGCCGAGAATGCGGATATCTTCCAGGATATCGGCTTTGCGTTCCGCCTTACCTTCCTGAACAAATGCGATGAACTTGAACGTTCGCTGGTGGCGGAATTCTATCAGCGCGCATTCGGGCAGGAATTGCCGGAAAGCACTGTCAACGTGGCGCTGAGCTGAATTCATGTTCGCCGCAGCAGTGCGGCCGGGCGGGTAGCCGGGGCGCGGGTAATGCTGGGTGCATTGTTTTTCGACGTGTTTGGCACTCTGGTCGACTGGCGGACCAGCGTGGCGCGCGAATCGGAGAGAATGCTGGCGCCGTCAGGTTACAATCTCGACTGGCTCGCGTTTGCTTCGGCTTGGCGCGGCCGTTATCAGCCGGCGATGGAAAAGGTGCGTTCGGGTGCTCGGGGTTTCGTCAAGCTGGATGTGCTTCACCGGGAAAACCTGCAGGAAATCAGTGTTGACTTCGGGTTGCAGGACGTAGCCGCTTCCATCCTTGATGAACTGGCCTGGACCGCATGGCGCAGGCTCGACGCATGGCCGGATGTTTCAGAAGGATTGCAGCTCTTGCGCGGAAAGGTTCTGATTGCTCCCGTTTCCAATGGCAACATCAGTTTGATGGCTGCCATCGCGCGTCATAATGTGCTCAGTTGGGACGCCATTCTCGGGGCCGAAATTGCGCGTGACTTCAAACCCAATGCGGCAGTCTACGATGCCGCCTGCGCTGCATTCGACTTGCCACCGGAGCGGTGCGCCATGGTCGCTGCCCATACCAGCGATCTCGTGGCCGCAGCGTCCCGGGGGTTGAAAACCATTCACGTTTCGCGGCCAGACGAACATGGTCCCGGAAAAGGCGAGGGCAAGCCGCTTGCGCCGGTAGATTTTGCTGTGGGCAATCTGATCGAACTTGCTAGAGTGCTGCCATCATGAGCATGACCCCTTCGAACCGCAAACCACCGCAAAAGGGCGAGGCCCCGCAGGAGCCTTTCAAGCGCGCCGTCGCCAGTTGCATGCGCGCGATGTCAGGCGTGAAGGAACTGGAAGTCACCTATGCAGCCGAGCGGCCTTCTCTCACCGGGTCGGGCGAAAGCGCGAAGGCGAAACTTCCCGAACCTGCGCGAAAGCTGACAGCGCAAGAGGCGGCGATTGTGCGCGGACATGCCGATTCGCTGGCGTTGAAACTTGCCTGCCACGACGACCGTGTTCATCGTAAACTGATGCCCCAGAATCAGGTAGCGCGTTCGGTGTTTGAAGCGGTGGAACAGGCGCGTGTCGAATCCATCGGATCGCGTCGTATGGAGGGTGTCGCGGGCAATCTGACGGCTATGCTGGAAGACCGTTATCATCGCGGAACATTTGCTGAAGTTACCGACCGCGCCGATGCGCCGCTGGAAGATGCTGTCGCCATGATGGTACGCGAGCGCCTGACGGGTCTTGCTCCGCCTGCCTCTGCGCAGAAGATCGTCGACCTCTGGCGGCCGATCATTGAGGATCGTGCAGGAGACGAACTCGACAAGCTCGATGGCGCTATCGAGAATCAGCAGGCTTTTGGCAAGGCGATACACAAACTTCTGCAATCCCTCGACATGATGGACGAGGGCGCGACGGATGAAAACGAGTCCGGCGATGAGGACGGCGATGCCGATCCTGACAGCAAGCCTGATGAATCAGAAGGCGAAGGACAGCCGGAACGTTCTGGCGAAGCGGTCGACATGCAATCGGCTGATGATGCCGACGACGACATGGAAGACGGCGAGATGGAGGCGGAAGACGCGCCTTCAGGCGAGATGCCAGAGGACGCCGAAATGGGCGATGCTGATGAGGCGTCCGAGGCCCGCCGCCCTCCCGTGCATGGAGATGCTGCCCATCGCGGTCCCGACTACAAATGCTTTACGCCGAAGTTTGACGAGACGATTTCGGCGGAAGATCTCTGCGAACCCGAAGAACTGGAGCGGCTACGCGCCTATCTCGACAAGCAGCTCAGCAATCTTTCCTCTGTCGTGGCGCGGCTTGCCAACCGTCTGCAGCGCCGGTTGATGGCGCAGCAGAACCGCTCATGGGAATTCGACCTTGAGGAAGGCATTCTCGATCCGGCGCGCCTGGTGCGCGTGGTGATCGATCCGCAGCAGCCACTGTCTTTCAAGCATGAGAAAGACATGGATTTCCGCGACACTGTGGTGACGTTGCTGCTCGATAATTCGGGCTCCATGCGCGGCCGGCCCATAACTGTAGCTGCGACCTGCGCGGACATTCTTGCACGGACGCTGGAGCGCTGCGGGGTGAAGGTCGAGATACTTGGCTTTACCACCCGCGCGTGGAAAGGCGGGCAGGCGCGTGAATCCTGGTTGCAAGCTGGAAAGCCTGGCAATCCTGGCCGCCTCAACGATCTCAGGCACATTATCTACAAGTCTGCAGATGCGCCTTGGCGGCGAGCACGACGCAATCTCGGTTTGATGATGCGCGAAGGCCTGCTGAAAGAGAACATCGACGGAGAAGCGCTGGATTGGGCGCATAAACGGCTGCTTGCCCGCACCGAACAACGACGTATCCTGATGATGATATCCGACGGTGCGCCGGTGGATGATTCAACCTTGTCAGTCAACCCTGGCAATTATCTCGAACGGCATCTGCGCTATGTCATTGAGGAAATCGAGAATCGTTCGCCGGTCGAACTGATCGCGATCGGAATTGGCCACGACGTCACGCGGTATTACCGGCGTGCGGTGACCATTGTCGATGCGGAGGAGCTTGGCGGCGCGATGACGGAAAAACTGGCAGAGTTGTTCAGTGAAGAAGGTCCGGCTCAGCCACTGCGCATGCCGTCTCGGTCGCGTGGTGGTCAGTATTCAAGAGCGGCAGCGGGGCGTTAGGGCGAGGTCCAGCCTGTAACCAATACCGAGTGGTGCAACGATCGACTCGTCAATCTTGTGATTCTAGCGCATCAGCACGGACGCGCTATCGCGATTGACCAACCAGCGGATGTCGAGACTTTTGCAGGTTGGTATAGCAGCGCGCAAGCGTGTCTCCGGCTTTGCCCGGTATTGTGACGCATGGTTGCTTTTCGAGTTTTTCAACAGCGATGGCTCGCGCTTCAGCCTTTAAGTTCGGTTTTAGCTGGTCATTTGCCAATCGCAGGAATCTGGAAGCGCGTCATGCCGCCCGCAGATTTTGCGCGAGCTGTTCGAGCGCATGTATCAAACTGTTCGAACGCGTATGCAGCTCTCCCGTCAAGGCCCCGAGCATTTTTGCTTCGCCAGCGCTTGCAGAACTGCTGGCGGCCAGACGACCGATCCCACTCTTTCATCGTAAAGGGATAAAATTTGCTCATATATCATACAAATAGAGCGCCTGACCCGTCAGGGTCGGCGCTCTTGAAATTCCGAAAGTTCCTGAAGGTCAGGCGGCAGCTTGTTTCTTGGCGATTTCGCGCTTCAATTCACGCGCATTCTGCGACAGTTCGATGTCGCGCGCTTTGGTCAGAAAGGCATCGAGACCGCCGCGATGTTCTACCGAGCGCAGTGCGTGCGCCGAAACACGCAACTTGACTGACCGTTTCAGGGCATCTGAAATCAGTGTCACGTTGCAGAGATTGGGCAGAAAACGTGTGCGGGTCTTGATATTCGAGTGGCTGACAAGATTGCCAGACTGCACGGCCTTGCCGGTCAGTTCGCAACGGCGGGACATGACGCGATCCTTTCGATCATAGGTTTTCGGCGCGATTTCTGTAGCACCGCCGGCGCGCACTTAACGGGCCAGCACCGATATGTCTCAGAAAAACACAGCAGAGAGCCCCATCCGGGCGCGCACCTGAATGGAAGCCGGCTGTATAGGTGAGGGCGGGTCGCCGCGTCAAGCTCACAAGTGCTGCCGGGCTTAAATGATTCCCCTTTGGGGTCCGTTGAATGACCAATTTACGGTCATCAAACCGTCCGATTTTGGGAGCTTGAGTGAATCAGATAATGTCGCCGCAACGATTCTCTCTTCCGGGTCCTGAAATGTCTCAAGCCAATCTGGTATATTTGTGCCTGCGCCGGGCGTTGAGCGCGGCTGTGTGTGCGGGCGCGTTTTCGCTGCCGTTGACGGCATCGGCGGCCGAAAGTTTCAGCGGCGTATATAATGTCAGTTTGATTGGACTGTCGCTGGGAAGCGCGACGGTTTCCGGCAAGGTCACAGGCAACGAATACAAGATCGAGGCCTACGCTAATCTCTCCGGCCTTGCCAGCGCGGTTTCGGGCGCCAAAGGGTCGGCGGTCGCCTCCGGGGCGATCCAGAATGGTCAGGTCAGTCCCGCCGCCTATGCCACGTCCTCTTCCAATTCGAAGGAATCGCGCACCGTCCGCATTGGCATGGCCGCAGGAGCCGTGAAAGCCGTGGATATCCAGCCGCCATTCGAGCAGATGGAGGGCCGGGTGCCTCTGACAGAAGCTCACAAGCGCAACATCATTGATCCGCTTAGCGCGCTCATGATGCCAGTGAAAGCGGGTGAAGCGAGTAATGGTCCCGCCGTCTGCCGGCGCTCGATCCCGGTATTTGATGGTTATACCCGCTTCAATGTCGATCTTGGATATACCGGTACGCGGCAGGTTGCCGTGCAGGGCTACAACGGCCCGGTGATTGTCTGCAACGCGCGCTACAAACCGGTCGCGGGTCATCGCCCCGGGCGCAAGGCGACGCAGTTCATGATAGACAACAAGGATATGGAAGTGTGGCTTGTCCCGTTGGCGGATGGACTGACGATGGTTCCCTATCGCATCGCTGTGCGCACGATGGTTGGCATGACTGTCATCGAGGCGCGGAAATTCAATATTGGCCATGAGGGATCGGCCGCGGCCGCGCAACGCTAAACAATTCGTCCCATATCAGGAAATATCTTAACGCGGGCCTTGTTGCCCGCGTTTTATTTTAGTGGGTTACACATGCATCTTGTATGATTCCGATTGCGAAACACAATCTGGCTTGAGAACAAAACATAAAAACCTGGCGGTCAGTGATTCGTGCTGTGTTCGTTCAGCCTTTGCCCATGTCATTAACGGCAATCAAAAAATGCGTGTTGCAGTTTTAACATTCAGTTAGCGAAGCAAGCCGCAACTCTTGAACGTGCGACAGCAAAGCGAATATGATTGGCTCATTGGCTCGGCAAATGCGAATGCGGTGATGTGCGGGATGTTACTGTTGCCCCAGGGTCAATCGAAACAACTCCTGATATTATGTGCCAATGCTGGACCGTTCATTCATAAATTACAGGGGCCTCTGCCGCCGTGTGTTCAAGGTTCAATTCGCATATGGGAGCAGAAAGTTTCTGAAACACAACATGTGGCGTGAACAGATCATGTATTTCCGGCAATCAGTGATTCGTGCCCTCTATGTTCAGCGTTTGCACTGTTGATTAATGATTTTGCTTGAATGGCTCGCAGCCTAGTTTATCATTTCCTCATGATTATCTTGAAGGCATGTTGCTGCGTGTGTTCGAAATGGAGACGGGATCTTAACAACGGCAAGCTCGCGTGACTGGCTTTATCGGATCAAAGCCGAGAGGCTAGTAGTCTCACGCTGCCCTTCATCAACATCTAGCCAGAACAAAGCACGTATCTGGGCAGTACTGTGATTCGTGCCGTGTACGTTCTAGCTATAGTCCAAAGGTTAATTCTGCTGAGGTCAATGTCGCAGACTACGCGGTGCGAGTGTGATGTACGCGTGCGCCGTGGCTTCTATGGTTCCTCGCTACCAGTTACTGTTTTTTTCAAGGCCGGAATGGCTAGGGCCTGTCGTCATTTGAGCCAAACGATAGCGCAAACCAAATGCAGCCCTGCGAGGAAGTTTCGCGCGGTCTTCTCGTAGCGTGTCGCGATCCCCCGAAAATGCTTGATAATGCAG
>CAMDKB010000201.1 GCA_945901195.1 Rhizobium sp. Q54 | reverse complement strand
TCAGCAAACCACAACGATAGCCCGGGCTGGCGCCACCCCGGCTACCCCATCCGCAGCTGGAGTAGCGGTCGGCCAGCCGCCAGCTTCGGCAAATGCTTTCGCTCCAACAGCGCCTGCAACACCAGCCGCAACTACGGAAACGCCCTTCTACAGCCGCTGGTTAGGTGGAACGACTCAGCCTGAAGCAGTCCAAGCAACACCTGCTGCGCCAGTCGAAGCACCAGCCGCCGCTGCGCCTCCTTCGACCCCGGTTGCGGGAAAGCGTGCCGATACCGAGAAGAACAAGAAGCCCGCAACTCACCGTGATAAGCAAGCCAGCGCGCTGCCAATGATGATGCGTGGTGCAGTTCCTACTTTGCCGCCGAATTTGATGGCGTTTTCACCCGCCAACTGAACGACACGAAACAGCTTCTTGATAGAAAAAAGGCCCTCCGTAGTGTGGAGCGCCTTTGTATTTTAGACCTTACTCGAATACGCTTTATCCTCAATCAGACCAAAACCCCGTGGCAATGTTTGTATTTTTTTCCTGAGCCGCACGGGCAGGCTTCGTTTCGACCCACTTTACCCCATGTGAACGGATCATTTGGATCACGATCGACTTGCGCCGGCGCTTCTGAGATGAGTTCAGGAAACGGACTGGAAAGAGCCGAAGGCGAAAATTCCCCGGCTGCGATCTTCGCATTGATCTCATCGATAGAAACTTCCATTCCCGTGTCGGACATGAGAGCATCGCCCTGTTCCGCTGGCTGATCCTGATAGGAAACTTCGACACGCATCAATTGCTGAGTCGCTGTTTCGTGCCAACGCACGATCAGCGAATTGAACAATTCGAAGGCCTCGTGCTTATATTCATTCAGCGGATCGCGCTGACCATATCCACGCCAGCCGATCACGTTGCGCAAGTGCTCAAGCATAACCAGGTGCTCGCGCCAGTAATGGTCAAGAACCTGAAGCACGATCTGCTTTTCAACATAACGCATGACATCCGGCGTGTTTGCCTCGATCCGGCGTGCATAGCCATCATCGGCAATTGTGTGCAGCCGCTCTGAAACTTCTTCTTCAGTGATGCCTTCTTCCTTGACCCATTCGGCAACAGGAGCCTCGACAGCCAGATTGGCTTTGATCGCCTCATCGAGCGCAGCTACATCCCAGCTTTCCGGATAGGAATCCTTGGGGATATGTCGAGTGAGCGTATCATCGACAACGTTAGCTCTGAAATCGGCAACCGTTTGTTCCAGTGATTCCTGCGCCATCATTTCACGGCGCTGTTCGAAAACGACCTTACGCTGATCGTTCATGACGTCATCGTATTTCAAAATATTCTTGCGCATGTCGAAATTGCGCGCTTCGACTTTTTGCTGCGCCTTTTCGAGCGCCTTGTTGATCCAGGGATGAACAATGGCTTCGTCCTGCTCAAGGCCTAGTGTCGTCAACATCGAGTCCATGCGCTCGGAACCAAAAATCCGCATCAGGTCATCCTGCAGGGACAGAAAGAACTTTGATCGGCCAGGATCGCCTTGACGGCCAGCACGACCCCGGAGCTGATTATCAATGCGGCGACTCTCATGCCTTTCGGTGCCTACAATGTGCAAGCCGCCGGCCGCCAGCGCGATTTCTCGCAATTCAGCCACTTCCGCCCGAATGGTTTCTTCCTTGCTCTTGCGTTCTGACGCGTCCTCTATTCCCGCGCATTCCTGGGACACGCGCATTTCCACGTTGCCCCCCAACTGGATGTCAGTGCCACGGCCCGCCATGTTTGTGGCGATGGTAATCGCTCCAGGAACGCCTGCTTCCGCGACAATAAAAGCTTCCTGTTCATGGAACCGCGCATTGAGAATGGCGAAGAGCTTGGAAGTCTTGTTTGCGCGAGCGGCAGCGTACAATTCCTGCAGGGCGGCCGGCTTGTCGAAATCGATCATCCGGTAGCCATGCGATTTCAGAATTTCGCCAAGCTGCTCGGACTTCTCGATGGACGTTGTACCAACGAGCATCGGTTGCATCTTGGCATTCGCCGATTCGATTTCTCGAATGATTGCGCGGATTTTCTCTTCACCCGTGCGATAGACTTCATCATCTTCGTCGATTCGTGACACCGGCCTGTTGGTCGGAATTTCCACGACATCAAGTCGGTAAATCTCCGCAAATTCGTTGGCTTCCGTTGAAGCAGTACCTGTCATGCCCGCCAGCTTGTTATACAGGCGAAAGTAATTCTGGAACGTAATCGATGCCAGTGTCACGTTTTCAGGTTGAACCGCAACATTTTCCTTGGCTTCCAGTGACTGATGCAAGCCTTCCGAAAAACGCCGGCCGGGCATCATTCGTCCGGTAAACTCGTCAATAATAACCAGCTCTCCATTGCGAACAATATAGTCCTTGTCGAGTTGGAAGAGTTTGTGCGCCTTGAGCGCCTGCTGCACGTGATGCACCAAGGTAACATTTGCCGCGTCATAAAGCGTGCTGTGTTCAGTCAGCATGCCCTCCTCACGCATCAAGACTTCGATATGCTCGTTGCCAGCTTCAGTCAGATTGACAGTGCGCTGCTTCTCATCAAGGTCAAAGTCTTCCTTCACGAGTTTAGGAATGAGTTTGTCTATCGAATTGTAAAGATCCGACTTGTCTTCCGAAGGTCCTGAAATGATGAGGGGCGTGCGCGCCTCGTCTATGAGGATCGAATCCACTTCATCGACAATCGCGAAGAATTGCGGGCGCTGTACCATTTGCCCCAATTCGTACTTCATGTTGTCTCGTAGATAGTCGAACCCGAATTCATTATTCGTGCCGTACGCAATATCGGCCGCATAAGCAGTTCGCCGCTCGTCATCGTCAAGGCCGTGGACAATGATGCCGACGCTCATGCCCAAGAATTTATAGACCCGCCCCATCCATTCTGCGTCGCGGCGAGCAAGATAATCGTTGACGGTGACAACATGCACACCCTTGCTCGCAAGGGCATTGAGATAGCAGGCGAGGGTAGCGACAAGTGTCTTGCCTTCACCTGTCTTCATTTCCGAAATGCCGCCCTCATGCAGGACCATGCCACCAATCAACTGCACATCGAAGTGGCGCTGACCCAACACGCGCTTGGCCGCCTCACGAACCGTAGCGAAAGCTGGAATGAGAAGATCGTCGAGTGTTTTGCCTTCCTCAAGCTGCTTGCGAAACTTCGCTGTCTGCCCAAGCAATTCCTCATCGCTGAGTTTGGAAATCTCGGCTTCCATGGCGTTAATGGCGGCCACTTTGGGCGCGTATGTTTTCAGGCGGCGATCATTGGCGGAGCCGAAAATCTTCTTCGCGAGAGCGACGAACATCAGTATGTCATCCTTCTGCCGGTAAAGACCGGCATGCCAGGGTGGTAGCGCAACGGGCGCCAGCAAAGACTGGCTTGTCGCGCGAGGGGTTATATCCCGGTGTGCGTGATCGCACAGGGCGCGACCAGCGCGTAACAGGAGTTCCATACAACTCTTGTGTTAACAGCTCGTCAGACGCGACCAACAGACCTGCCCGCCCAAAACACATGCTCAAGGCTGACCGGCCCAGAATTTCCCTGCTGCCACCGTTATAATGGAACGGCTGAGAGATATGATTGGAGGGCTTGATTGTCAACGAAACACCCCGCTCATCGCGCCAATTCCACCCGCGCTGGGTATTTGGTTCACTCGATTGTGTGCGTTGGCCCCGCTTGTCTGACAGCTCGAATTATAGGACAAGGCGCAGCACCTATTTGCCCGCCCCACTTCAGGAGCCTCCCATGTTCGGGAAAACAACTTGCCGCCGTGCGGCCACAGGTCTGGCATGCGCTCTGGTAGCTTCATTGGTCTCCGGCGCCAGTTGGGCGCAAACCATCGCCAAAGTCGACGGAATCGAAATCACCGAGGACGATGCGGCGATCGCTTTTGAAGATCTGGGACCAACCCTGCCCCCTCAAATGAACCCCAGCCAAAAACGGGAATATATCTTTAATTATCTGATTGATCTGAAACTGACCGCCCGCAAGGCCGCTGCAGACAAGCTCGACAAAGGCCCGGATTTTGAGCGGAAAATGACCTATTTTCTGGAAAAGGCCCGTATGCAGGCCTTGTTGGACACAATCCGCACCAAGGCGGTGACCGAAACCGAAATCAACCGGGTGTATAATGAGGCCGCGACTTCGCAAGGGTCCCAGACCGAGGTGAAAGCGAGCCATATTCTGGTTGAATCTGAAGAACAGGCAACAGAAGCCCTCAAACGTGTCCGCGGTGGCGAAGATTTTGCAAAAGTCGCGACCGAGATTTCAAAAGACCCGGGCTCACCAGGCGGAGAGCTAGGCTGGTTTACCAAAGAAAAAATGGTGCCGGAGTTCGCCGATCTGGCCTTCAAAACAACTCCTGGCCAAATTACAGAACCGGTAAAGAGCCGCTTTGGCTGGCACATTATCAAGGTGGAAGATCACCGTACGCAGGAATTCCCGCCACTTGCCGATGTTCGCGGCCAGGTGGAGCAATTCATTACGCGCAAGTCGCATGCCGAAGCGATTCAGTCCCTGCGCGGGAATGCTAAAATCGAGCAGTTTCAGCCCGTGGAACCTGCGTTGAACCGGCCTGCGCTAACTGGAGCCAAGTAGGGACAGAAAATCGATTGAGAGTTTCGCGCAAATTGGCGTTTCTGACCGTCTTCGCGAGTATCGCAATTGGGGCGCTGTTCATGAGCCGATATGACCATTCGATCGCCCCTGGAAACTTTTGGATCAAGGCGGCGTCAGTTGGCGGGCTGCATCCAGACGTGACTGATTTCCAGGGATTCGAACGCATTGAACGGCGCGTGACCGGCAACGATGCATTGGTATGCCCCGCAGAATTATGCAGGAACTTGCAGGATATTGACCCGCCAGCTTATCCGGTCCCTGCGTCCAAATTATACGGCGACATCGTTGCCATCGCCCTTGCCGAACCCCGCACAGTACAGCTGAAATCGGAATCGGCCACGAGCACCGGCAGTTACAAGACCGAATTACAGCAGGTTTCCGCGCTGTTCCGGTTCCCGGATTTGATCGCGGTAGAAATCATACCCCGTGGTCCCAATTTCTCGACGATCGCACTCTGGTCGCGCAGTGTGGTCGGTCGCAAGGATTTTGGCGTGAACCGGGCCCGTGTTGAGCGGTGGCTAAAACGTCTCCCAGTAGGCAATTGAAATTCTGCCACTTGACGAAATCCGGCGCACGACCGATTGAAGCAGGCAACATTTCCACAAAAGCCGGACACGAAAAAATGGCCAAGGCCGCCCCAATCTCCCCTCTCGCACCCAAAAATTATCCCAACCTGCCACCCATTGAAGGCGTGCAGTTTGCGACAGCGGAAGCAGGCATTCGATATAAGGGCCGCACGGACCTCATGTTGGCGCTGATGGACAAGGGTACACAGGCCGCAGGTGTATTCACCCGATCAAAATGCGCATCCGCCCCGGTTGACTGGTGCCGGTCCAAACTCAAGGGCGGAAAAGCTCGCGCGCTTGTTGTGAACTCGGGCAACGCCAACGCCTTCACAGGAAAAAACGGCTTGCAGCAGGCCAAATTCTCAGCGGAAATTACCGCCAAGGCAACGGGCGCGCCGCTCGGCGAAATATTTCTCGCTTCAACCGGCGTGATCGGCGAACCACTCGATGCCAGCAAGTTCAATGGCGTCATGGACCGGCTTGTAGCTTCAGTCTCACCCGATGGCCTGCTCGAGGCTGCCCGCGCCATAATGACTACCGATACTTTTCCGAAAGTAGCGACGGCTCGCGCCGAAATCGGTGGCGTAGAAGTTACTTTGGCAGGTATGGCCAAAGGCGCCGGTATGATTGCGCCGGATATGGCAACCATGCTGTCTTATGTGTTTACAGACGCGCCGATAGCAGCTGTGGCCCTGCAGGCCATGTTGTCAAAGTCCGTTCAGGGCAGCTTTAACTCCATCACGGTCGACAGCGACACCTCGACGTCCGATACACTCATGCTGTTTGCGACGGGTGCGGCGGCCAGGCGCGGCGCGCCAAAGATCATAGACCCGAAGGACAAACGGCTCGCGAGCTTTCGCGCCGCTCTCGACGGATTGCTCCTTGATCTTGCCCAACAGGTCGTTCGCGATGGAGAAGGCTGCCGCAAGTTTGTCGGTATCGAGGTACAAGGCGCAGCATCGGCCGCAGCCGCCAAAAAGGTTGCGCTCTCAGTCGCCAATTCACCATTGGTAAAAACGGCCATTGCCGGCGAGGACGCCAATTGGGGCCGCGTGGTTATGGCGGTGGGCAAAGCCGGGGAAAAAGCGGACAGGGACAAACTCGCGATCTGGTTTGGCGATATCCGCGTCGCCAACAAGGGCCTGCGCGATCCGGCCTACGACGAGGAGAAGGTCTCCGATTACATGAAAGGCGACCAAATCGAACTGCGCATCGATATTGGAGTTGGCAAGGCAAAGGCTAAAGTATGGACTTGCGATCTGACAAAGGAATATATTGCAATCAATGGAGACTACCGAAGCTGAACGTGCCAGTCATAAAACTCTCCACTTGATTCCTGCAGAGCTGAAGATAAATTGGACGTATTGGTTTTTTCCAGTGGTGTCCTATGCGTATTATATTCTTTATTTTGTTGGCTTCCGTTCTCTTTTCGGGCTGCAGAAGTGCGCCGACAGTAGCCTTTGATCCTTCTGCTGCGGAATTCATAAACAAGCCTGGCGGCACAAAAATTGACGGCCATGCTTTTTTTCGTGCTGAAACCGGCAGGGTCATCTTTGCGGCTGGCGAATATGCCTATCTGATCCCCGTGACACCCTATGCCGAACAGCGCTTTTTTCAGGTTTACGGCAAGGGAAAATATATTCAGACAAAATACATGCCCTGGGATGATGCAGATGCGCAATTCAAGAAATACATGCGCTCAACCAAGGCCGAATCAACAGGGCGCTCCAGCTTTGACAAGGTCGGCCCGGGCGAATATTTCATTGCCACTTCTGCGACATGGCAACCCGAAAACTCTTTTCTCACCGTTGGCGCAGCAGTCTACGAACGCGTCACGATCACCGGTAAGGAAACTGAGCCGGTAAAGGTCATCGTATCGGGAAGATGAGCCGATAGATCGTCTGGCTCAAGGCAAGAAAAGAGCCATAAAGATGAAAATCCTGCTCGTCGTCGCCGCCGCCCTCATTGATTCCGATAACCGGATTTTGATTGCGCAACGTCCACCGGGCAAACAACTGGCTGGCCTTTGGGAGTTTCCAGGCGGAAAGATCGACGCGGGTGAGCGGCCTGAATCCTCCCTGATTCGCGAATTAAGCGAGGAACTTGGCATCAGGGTGAAAGAAGATTGCCTGGCGCCGTTGGCCTTCGCGTCATATGCCTATGAAGATTTTCATCTGCTTATGCCACTTTATGTTTGCAGGCGGTGGGAAGGCATCGTGAGTTCGCGCGAAGGCCAGGAATTGAAATGGGTGCGCGCCCAAAACCTGCGCGACTACCCGATGCCGCCGGCAGATGCGCCATTAATCCCGGCACTAATCGATCTGCTTGGCTGATCAGCCAAGCCACCCAAGCAATAATCCTTGCAACATTAAAACCCCGAGCCAATGTCCCGCATCAATGACGGTCAGGAGCGGTTTGGCCTTGCCATAGGCATGGTTTGTTACAAGTGTTGTCAACACAAAGCCGAACCAACAGATAACGCCCGTGATTAATCCAGCTTTGATGGTGATGTTGTCTTTTGCAACGTGAGCAAGAACTCCCGCGAGAACGAACGCCATCACGAGCACAGCGACAAACGATATGATCATGGGCGCTATGGGCATTGTGGACTTTTCAGCGGGCGCCCAGCCGTGCGCCGCACTCCATTGCTTGCCGAGCAGGCTGTACCAGAGACCGCCAAATACAAATGCGGCAACCCCAGCTGCAAAAATGGCCAGATAATTTGCCGTCATTTCAACTGCCTCTCGAAATTTTAAAGACCGCCCATTTTGCAAACCAGCTTCCACTCGTCCGCCGCCACCGGCTGCACCGACAGGCGTGAATTATTGACCAGAACCATCTTGACCAGTTTTGATTCCTGCTTGATCGCGTCCAGTGTGACCGGCGTCTTGAAAGGCTTCACGGCACGGAAATCCACCATCCCGAATTTGCCACTGGGATCGCTGGGATCGGGATAAAATTTCTTGATGACCTCTACAATT
>CAMDKB010000200.1 GCA_945901195.1 Rhizobium sp. Q54 | reverse complement strand
TACTCATCGCGGTGTTCCATCGCCAACCGCACCGCACGTTCGCGGAACTCAGGGGAATACGGCTTCGAGGTCTTCTTCTTTTGTGTCTGTTCCATAATGGGCAATTCTCCGAGAGTTTTGCCCTCCGGTAAACCCGGGGCGGTTCAGTGCTTGGAAAAGCTGCGGCAATTGTTGGACGAAGCGGGCCAATTGCCACTTGTGGATCCTTGACCCTTCGCCACGAGCTCAACCGCCCAATCAGGCGCGGCCCCTCCGCAATGTTCGCGATGCCCTGAGCAAAGATAAACCGGCACCGGTCGCTGGCGGCATTTGGCGCAGCGCAGCCGCCGAACCATTTCCGTGAAGCTGATGTCGCCCTGAGCGCGGATTAGAAGACCTACGGGCGTCTGGCGCTTGCCGCACGGACAGTTTGTCTCCACCAGGCACTCCGCCCAGGTCGAAAGGCAAGCGAATCGACTGAAGAGAGAGGGCGGCCAGCATCGTTCACTTCAATTTCCGATCTGGTCCCGGAAAAAGGATTCCGAATTTATAGAATCCGTCAAGCCCCCCAGCCACCTGCGGGCCTCATGTTCAGCGAGGAAATCGAGGGGGAAGGCCCGCTTGTCTTTGCGCACGCTCGCGAATTCGGTCTGGAAGGTATCGTCAGCAAGCGACGCGGCTCCCTATACAGGTCTGGGCCATCGCAGGATTGGGTAAGGACCAAGAACAAGCATTTCGAGAGGCCGTAGCCTCCGCAGCTATGGATCAAAACATGCCCCGTGACGGCGCTGTGCGACCGCACACCGGGCCAGATTGCTAGAACCAGGCGCATACGCTCCCACGACAAACGCCACCAATATTGCAAACGATGAATATCTACTGCAATTGACGATTGAGCATTCCATCGAAGGGGGTATGATGTCCGAATGACGGAGGTAACTTATAATGCGCCTTTCAATACTTGCAGCTGGATGCACAGCTGCCTTGTCGGTGTT
Organism: Rhizobium sp. Q54; assembly: GCA_945901195.1. Classification (GTDB taxonomy): domain Bacteria; phylum Pseudomonadota; class Alphaproteobacteria; order Rhizobiales; family Beijerinckiaceae; genus Terripilifer. The sequence goes on along the minus strand of CAMDKB010000200.1, from coordinate 7,262 downwards.
ACTCGCGACTTCGCCGACGGCTCTGGCGGAGGATTGGCCGCAGAGAACGGTGAAAATCATCTCGCCTTCAGGGCCAGGATCCAGCGGAGACACGGCCTCTCGCTTTATCGCCGAACGACTTCAGCAGGTCTGGGGGAAAAGCATTGTTATCGAACCTCGTCCCGGTGGGGATTCCCTGGTCGCGATAAATGCGTTTGTCAGTGCTAACGATGATCATACGCTTCTATTCTCGCCGACCAGCTTTTTCATATCGCACCCTCATCGTTATGCAAAACTCAGCTATGATCGGGCGCGCGACCTCGTTCCTATCGCGCAACTTTCCGCAACGATCTTAAGTTTCGCCGTGCCCGCCACTCTTCCTGTAAATTCGTTGAAGGAGTTCGTGATGTATGCCCAAGCGAATCCGGGCAAGCTTGGTCTGGCCACCGCGCCAGGTATGAGTGAAATGATGCTGGATGCGTGGATCAAGGACGAAAATATCGACGCGGCCAAGGTTCCTTATCGCGACGTCGTGCAGGCGGTTAGCGATCTTTCCGCCGGCCGATTGCAGGGAGTGTTTGCAGCCCTGACGATTTTCCAGGCCGGCTTGCAAGGCGGCAGTTTGAAGGTTCTTTCAGTTAGCGGCACGCAGGCCAGCCCTGCCGCCGTGGGCGTCAAGCCCGCCATAGAACAGGGTTACCCAAAACTTGGGCAACAGGGATTGATGGGTTTGTTCGGCGCCAAATCAATGTCGCCCGAGGCACGGCGAAAAGCGGGGGAGGATTTCCTCAAAGTTGCAGCCCAGCCGGACGTAGTCAAGCGCCTAGAATCTATCGGCCAATTTTACATTCCCGGGGACGCGGCTACTCTCGAGAGCGAAATTCGCAAGCAAGAAGCCGCGATTGCTGAAATGGCAAAGGGTATTGGCCTAAGGCCGAATTAGAAACATCTGTACGTCTTACATTGACGTAAGATTCCCAATGTCCAACGTCGGGCAAAATTGGAGAGGGCACGCTAGGCCCATGCAAGGCGGGGTCTTATCAAAGCCCCGCCATGCCTGCAGCGTTCTGCCGGAATAGCTGCCCGCTGCGGATATAGCCGGACGTCGTTTCAAACTTTTTGTGCCGCAGGTGTTTTTGGATCATGTGGCCGAGGGCGTCGTTGGCGGCGGCGGACGTTGCTAGACCGGCACGCAGGCTATCCGCAGCTACGGCAAGGCGGAGTTTATCTATAATCCCCTGCATTATCTCGCTCTGCTGGAGCACAAGAGCAAAGCGCTCGATCAGGCCGCGCCGCTTGATGACTGGCAGCTTGCCGGATGCATTCATCGTCTGCGCCGGCTGATGGAGGCGCGAATGGGCAATCCCTGACGGCGCGAGTTCATTCAGGTGCTGCGGCTGATGGAGGATTTTCACCAACATCAAGTGGAGGAGGCTGTGTGCTCTATCGCGTCGCCGATGTGCTCGAGTGGGCGCGATCGCAGATCACACCTACCTTCCTTTATCAAGTCATCCATCACAAAGGGTGCAACAAACGCGGCATCGAAAGACAATCCTGCATTGAGCTTTTGCCTGATGTGCAAGGGCAAGTCAGCAGGATCCAATAGCTGCTTGATCCGGTAGCCGCTTTTCTGTGCAGAATTCATCTGCCAGGGAATTGATGATTATCTGCGGCGACTGCAGTGCCAGCAACTTGATCTCTGACATTCAAACCTCTCCCTTGCTGATGACCTGAAGTTCCTGGGTATCGTACCAGTGCAAGCCAAGGCAGGGCAATTGTTCAACGGGTTGGTTCTAAATAGTAACCGTCCGGTCTGGGCGCTCTGACGTAATAGACCCCGCGCCTGTTACGCTGCCAAGGCAGCGTATCGCCAGGGCAGCAGCTCGTCGAGCCTGGTGATCTTGTGGTCGGCGATGCGACCAATGATGTCGGAGAGCCAAGCCTGCGGATCGACACCATTCAGTTTGGCGGTTTCGATGAGCGTGTAGGCAATGGCCGCCGATTTACCGCCGCCCTCGGAGCCCATGAAAAGATAGTTTTTTCTGCCCAGAGGTATTGGCCGCATGGATCTTTCCGCCGAGTTGTTATCGATCTCCAGAAAACCATTGTCCAGATAGGACTGTAGACGCTTGATCCGGGTCAGGGCATAGCGGATGGCGTCCATGCTGATCGCAATCGCGTTGTCGATCAGCACGGGCGTAAAAATCTCGCTGGAGAACTGACTGCCCTGATCGGTATTGAATACGTTTGGCTTTCCGTGTTTGGCCATGGCTTCCTCCAGCGCCTCGACGCAAAATTCCGCTTCCATCGTGATCGATACGCGGTGCCTGTGCGGGCCAGAAGCGCCGCGCCGCGCGGACGTTCGAGTCCTGCAGCGCCGGTATGCAGGTCTTTCACTTTGCACGCACGACAAGAACGAAAAAAGTCCGCCCAATCTCTTGAGCGGCCTCTGCGGGATTCATCCTGGCGGATGAATAGTCTGGCGGAGCTGGATCGGGTCAGTTCACGCGAACGCGGAACGTGTCGTGGCAGGCGTTACAGGCGTTGTTGACTGCCGTCACCGCACCCTTGAATTCCTCTAGTGTTGTGGTCTTTGAGCGGTTGTCGGCAATCGCCTTGGCCATGGTTGCAATCGCTGCCTTGAATTGATCGGGTGTTTCCCATAACTTCGGCGAGGCTGAATAGCGGGACTTCTCCGACGTCTTCCCTTTGTTGCTTTCTGGAAATGCAGCGGGAATTCTGACTGTTGTTGCGGCAAGTTGCGCAAACAATTCCTCCGCCTTCGCCTTGTCGTAGGGCGCCTCGCCTTTCACCATGCCGTTCATGGAGCGGTAAACTATATTTCCCTGTTCGCGCATCACGGCCGTGGACGAAAGGACATCCGACTGGGCTATGGCGATGTTGAGTCCGCACAGCGCAAGCGCGGCGCCGACAATAATGAACCGTTTCATGTTTCCCTCAGGCGTTGTATTGGACGCCGGCAGTATACACAAGTACGCGCCCCGGTTTGCGGCCGTAACCGATGGCGATATCAATTCTCTGTGACCAGGCCATAGGCCGCTCGCCCGGTGGGCTCACGACGAAAATCCACGCCATCGTCGATGCTTTGGGAAACCCACTTACGGTCAGCCTGACGGGCGGGCAGGTCCATGATATCACGCAGGCTAGCACACTGCTGGCGCTCGTCGAGCCGCAAGCTCTCCTCGCCGACAAGGGGCATGGCGCCGACAGCTTCGTCGCCAGTTTGGAATTACGCGCGATCAAGGCGGTTATCTCAACAGCCAAAAGCTTGGGAGCCTTGCCGTCAAGACCGTTAAAGCGCCGATCCTGCCGTCAATTAAACAAAAGGTTTGCGTTGAGCCCATGCCGCCGCGCAACCGCAGCGATTGTTGCACCTTCAGAAAATGTCTCAGCCACCATCTGTCGCTTGAAGGACAGCTCGTAACGGCGGCGGTTCAGAGCTCCACTCTTGTCAGGCATGAATACGTGTCCGCTTAAAATACGCGGACACTTATCGCCCGCTCACGCAAGGCAGTCTCCCAATTTGAAGAAATTTACCAAGGTGTGTGAGGCCGGACGCTTACACTTTCACACTATTGTTGGGAGCAAGGGGCTCGGTGATCTGGCAAGGTTTCAATGCTGCCAATGACAATCCTATATGGATATAATGTAGTGCCATACGTCCCGAAGAGCGAATAAGATCGGAAAAAGGAGTCGGAACTTAACGTTCTGATTTCTTCATGCATCGGCTCATTGGCCTTACGAATGTATTTAATACCCACGTTAAGCCTCCGGTGAACCGTTTCCAATTACCCCCTTCAAACAGCACATTACGAAACGCTTCACTGAGGTGTGATCCCCACCAATCGTGCAATGTCGAGCCATTGCTTCTCTTCCGCGGAGACAAATTTGGCAAACTCCGTGGGAGTTGATGCTTTAGTGATCAACCCTGCGACGCCTAACCGACTTATTACATCGTCCAACTTCGCGATCTTCAATAGTTCAGTAGAGAGCATAGTCTTGATGTCTTCGGGAGTGCCTGCCGGTGCAAATACACCGAACCAGATTGTTGCTACGAATCCTCTCACGCCCGCTTCTTCGGTGGTTGGTACTTCAGGTAAACTCGACAGGCGCTTATTACCAGTAACAGCGAGGGCTCGCATTGTACCTGATTTGATGCCAGCGATCACGTTTACTGAGGTCCCGAATGCTGCCTGAACTTCGTTAGCGCCCACGGCGGCCATGGTGATTGCTTCGCCTTTGTATCCAACGTGAGTGAGATCAGCACCTGTCAGCTGCTTGAAGAAGCCATAGGTCAGTTGTCCGCCGGTTGACCATGATCCATAGTTTAGTTTGCCCGGATTTGCCTTCGTGTATGCGACGAAGCTTTTTAGGTCTGTTACCGGAAGACTTGCATTTACTGCTACGACATAAGGACTTTCAACTAGTTGTGAAACAGCGTCCAGATCCTTGATGGGGTCTATGGGTAGGGTTTTCATTGTGGCGCGAACTGTCGCCAAAGTCGGAGCACCTAACAAAAGTGTATAGCCGTCCGGGCGGGAGCGCGCTACCGCAGTAGGTCCAAGCATACCGTCGCCACCTGGGCGGTTCTCTATGACAATGGTTTGTTTCAGTCGCTCTGAAAGATGAGTCATGAATACGCGCGCGGTCAAATCCGAACTTCCGCCGGGAGGGAATGGAACTATCAGCCTTATGGAACTCGCAGGGTACTCGGCAGCCTTTGTTGTCGCAGTAAGCGACGTCAAAATAATTATCGCTACTATAGAATTGCGCTGTTGCCAGAAAGCCATGATCGCCTCCGCTCCCCCAAATTGATATTCTGCCTGATTGGCGGACAACAAGCCATATCTACTTGGTGCCATTTGCCCCCCATTGGTCAGGTCAGCTAAGCAGGCAATACCAGTAGATTTTGGGGCGGTTAGAAAACGGCTTGATAGATTTGATAGCTCCGACTTCGGGAATTACTCTTCGGCGGTGCACCATCGCTGATACACGGCCATAGCATCTGAGGGTAGGCGGGTCATTCCTTGCCAAGCCGGGGGGGTTGGCTACTCTGATCCAGACAATACCGACACGGGGAGACGCCCATGCCTGCCGTCAAGATTTTGCTGTCCCTCGTTTATCTTGTCGTTGTTGCCATCACCCCTGCCAGCGCCCAGGATTTCTACAAGGGCAAGCGCATCACGGTGTTGATCAATTTTGCGCCGGGCGGGCCGACGGATATTGAGGGGCGTATGGTCGCCCGCTATCTCACCAAACATCTGGCCGGCAACACGGGCGTCGTGGTGCAGAATATGGATGACGCCGGCGCGTAGCGCCGGTCGCGGCGAAGCGGACCGGGCGCGGGCTATTTTACTTACGCTCAAGGGCTGGTCCAGCCCGCGCATCGCCGAAGCCTTCGGCGTGCGCGAGGACACGGTGCGCTTGTGGCGGCTTTGTCACGTTATGGAACCGAGAACGCAAAAAGCCGCAATTCGTATTTTCTCACGCAGCCGCGACTGCCGTACGTCACGTGTTCATCGCGGCCCCGCGGAATGCCCGGTGCGTGGAAGGCGCGTCAGCAGGGTGTGGTGTCAGCCGCTGGGTGACGCCCGCCGATCCCCGACGCGCCGCCCATGGTGCGCTAACCGGGCGCGTACGCTAGTGTCAGCTTGCCGTGGATTTCAAATCCCAAAGCTGAAAATGTTCGCTGGCGCATGGTGGCCTCCCATACGCGATTGAATCAAATCATTACACTATGCACAAGCGATTAAATCAGAGGCTTCTTAAAGCACTTTACTGAGTTGGCTTCATGCCGATCACCCTTGCTATTTCGGCAATCTCTGCAATTTGTCTGCGAATGGTCTCTTCAAAGGCTCCGCCGCCGCCCGGCGTGAACGTCAGTCCGATTGATGCGATACGGCCTGCGATATCCGGTTCGCCGATGGCATTAAGAAATTCTGCGGTCATCTTGTTGCGTGCTTCCGCGTCCATCGAGCGCGGCGCGAACAGGCCCATGATTCCTTCCTGACCGAGCCGGGGATATCCCTGCGCGACTGCAGGCACCGCGCCCGGTGCGTGCGGATTTGGGCGCTCGCCGGAAATCGCGATAACGCGCACCCTGTTCGCCTGCAATCCCGCCTGAAACATGGTTAGAGATGAGAAGACGGCTTGCAGCCGATCGTTTGCCAAATCGTTAGCAGCCTGTACGACATCGCGATAGGGCACGATCGCAATGTCGATGTTCTGTTCCTTGATGAATGCTTCCAGCATCATCGAACTGGTGCCCTGCGCCACGGTCATGCTGACCTTACCGGGGTTGGCGCGCGCATAGTCGATAAATTCCTTCAGCGTTTTTACCGGCAGGGCAGAGGGAACCGTAAATCCCAGCGTTGTCGCAGCAACTTGCGCAAGCGGGACGAAGTCGCGCTGAAAGTCGTAACTCAGCTTCGCGTAACGATGCGGGTGCATCACGAAAATGCTGGCAGGACCGAAGAAGAAGGTGTGGTTGTCGCTGGCGTTCAATACGGCGTTGATGGCGACGACAGAATCGCCGCCCGGGCGCGGTTCGACGATAATGGCCTTGCCGAGCATCTTCTGCAGCTTTTCGCCGATGAAGCGGGCGCTTGTATCCGCGCCCGAGCCTGCGCCGAAGGGAAGCACCAGTTTGACGGGACGCTGCGGCCAGTCTTGCGCCCGCGCAACCGTTTGCACGAACAGCGTGGATAGAGCTGCTGCTGCAAGCGCAATTGCGCGGATCATTCCTTCGGCCATCTTCATGCGTTTCTCCACGCGACCTGCTGGCCGACCGCATTAACTGCGATTTTAGGGAGGTTACTTGAAGGATTGGGAACGCGCCAGCGAAAAGAGAAACGCCGGCGTCACCGTATTTCGGCGTGCCGGCGAGCGTGGCGATCGGTGCTGGGATGTCTCTCGCTCGCCGGCATTGTCACATCGTTTGCGGCTTGCGCCATCCGCGACAGCCCGGTAGCCAAGTGAATTAAAAAAAAGTCAGTTACAGCGGCTATCGGTTCCCACCCGAGATCATCCACCAGGCTGTTTGGCTCTACCTTCGGTTTTCGTTGAGCTTCCGGGATGTCGAGGATTTGCTCGTCGAACGGGGTATCACGGTCTCGTACGAGACCGTTCGGCGTTGGGTGAATCATTTCGGGCTGTTGATCGCGGCGGATCTGCGCAAGCGCCGGCCAAAGCCTCACACGACGTGGCACCTTGATTAGGTTTACCTCAAAATCGATGGTCGCCACGTTTACCTCTGGCGCGCC